>JAYVUJ010000335.1:0-7015 GCA_043788035.1 Ferruginibacter sp.
CCTCCCCATCAATCAAAGCCAATATTTGTGGAATAATAGCTTCATAATTTTGTTGCTTAGTGCCTTCTATGATTTGTAAATCTTCTGCCATGCTGCAAAGATAATAAGACAAAAACCATATTGCATATACCCATAGCTTGTTGCGGAGGCTTTATCATTTTTTTAATCCTATATTTGATTTGAAAACTAATTAGCCTACATGTACAGTACAGATAAATTACCCAACGCACCCAAAAAATGGGATACTCCAAACGGCCATTCTCCCATGGCTAACCTTGCAAACCAGTTTCATCCAATTACAGATGACACTGTTAAATTTATTGATGAGCATACTTTTAAAGTATCCATTTTAAAAGGAAAATATCTTTTAAGGCCAGGCGATATTTGCGAGCATATTTATTTTATACAAAAAGGGGCTATCAGGGCTTTTATAAAAGAAGGCAACAAAGATATTACCACCTGGATAACAACAGAAAATGAAATGGCCACTTCTATCAGGGGTTTCGAAACACAGGAACCGTGCCTCGAAAATATACAGGCTATTGAAGATTGCGAATTAGTAGCCGCCAATTATAAAGACTTGCAGCACCTATACAAAACCAGCCTCGAAATGAACATCGTAGCCCGCAAATTATACGAATTTTATTACAGGGCAGCAGAAGAAAGGGCTTACATAAGCCGTTTATCAAAAGCCTCCTCAAAATACCTGCATTTTGTAAGTACCCGTGGCGACCTACTCAACCGCATACCCCTAAAATATATAGCCAGTTACCTCGGCATGACGATTGAAACCCTAAGCCGCATACGCGGCAAACTAGTGAAGAAGAAATAGTTTTTGTTGAGCGCAAGATGGCGGCATCATTTTAATCCAGCAAGCTAAAAAACTTATAACTCATAGCTTATAACTCATTTGTGCGCCCCTTCAACCGGGCTGTTCGCTACAACCTTTTTTTGCGGGTGGCCCGACAAAAAAGGATTGTCCCTACTATCCCTGGCGCTTCAATCCTAATAGTATTATTGCGTTAAGGACTACTCATTTCCTTCGCAAATAAGGACTGTTCTACGGCTTAAAATTACAGCCTTTCTATTGGCAGCCTTGACTTTTTTATCAAGAAAAAAAATACAGACACTTACCTGTAACAGTAGTGTGTTTGCGACTAATTTTCTAATCCTTTTTAATAGAAATTTTTTTAAAACAAACCCCTCATTACTTTACGCAATGAGGGGTTTATTATTTTATTTTAAATAAGATTGCCTGTAAAAGCACTAAATAAATTATTATAGTGTCTTTTTCAAAAATGCCTGCATATCGCTCCACGATTTTTTATCTGCAGCTTCATTATATTCAATCGGCATATTGAATTTTTTACCTTTTTCGGTTGCAGCCGGGTTTGTAAATGCATGCGTAGCATTGGGGTAAACAATAAAAGTATAAGGCACATTTAACGAGTCAAGGTTGCCTTTAAAATTCTTCACATCGGTTTCTGGTACAAATTTATCAGCACCACCTTGGCAAACTAAAATTTGCGCCTTGGTAGAACCTGCTGTAGCAGGTGCTGTTGCCAAGCCACCATGAAAGCTTACCACAGTCTTTAAATCCGTGCCTAGCTTGGCGGCGTTTAAAACCATGCTACCACCAAAACAGTAACCAATAGCGGCTATTTTGCTGGCATCTGTTTGCGGGTATTTTTTTATTTCTGCAATAGCCGCTTCAATCCTGTCTTTACCTAGTTGCGGGTCTTTGTAAAACGGGCCTGCGTAACTCATTGCTTCCGTTGGGTTAGCAGCAATCTTATCGTCGCCATACATATCTGTAGCAATAGCAATATAACCAAGCTCAGCTAGCATATGCGCTCGCATCTTTGTGTAGTCATCGTTGCCCCACCACTCTGGCACTACAATTACAGCAGGCCTTTTACCTTTTTGGGTTTCGTTGTACACAACAATACTTTTTAAGGTTACGCCATTGCTGGTATAAGTAACAGCCTCTTCTTTAATAGATGCAGCATGCTGTGCTGTAACAGATAGTACGCCGCTCATAAATACGATAGATAAAAGAGCTTTTAAATAATTTTTCATTGTTTAGTTTTTTTGATTACTAATTTAGTCTAACACCTGCTATGCTTAATTGTTTATTACCATACACAAAACGCTTTTTTGGGGGTGATGGTTGTTTATTTCACTTCTTTATTTTACAAGCTTTAGTTCGTTGATGATATTTTTTGCGCCGCCTAGTTTATCAATGCACCATAATACATAACGCACATCTACACAAATAGTGCGGTTTAGGTCTTTATCAAAAGCAATCTTATGGCTTAAGGCTTCGTAATTGCCATCAAATGCAAGCCCTATTAAATTACCGCTGCCATCAATTACGGGACTGCCGCTGTTGCCGCCGGTTATATCGTTGGTAGTTATAAAGTCTATCACTAAATCGTTCCTCCCTTTATCAATATACTGCCCAAAGTCTCTTTTCTTCAATAGCTCAATTTGTTTTGCAGGCAAGTCGAACTCGTAATCGCCTGCAATATATTTATCCAAAATTCCTTTAGCGGTAGTCAGGTAATCGTACTTTATTGCATTGCCCGGGCTATAACTTTTTACGTTGCCGTAACTTACCCGCATGCTAAAGTTGGCATCGGGGTACATTTTGCTGGCAGCTGTTGGGTCCATTTCCAGTATGCCTTTCAGGTAGCTTTTGCCCAGCTCTGCATTTTTGCTGGTAAATGCGGCGTATAAAGAGGCATACTTAAGGTTATAGTTTTTTACAAACGCAGCAGCGTATGCAAAGGCAGGGTCTGCCTGTAACACGGTAGCATCAGGCCTTGCAGTAAAGGCTGCCCATTTCGCTTCATCAAAAATCATTGTTTGTGCAACTACATCTTTAGCCCATTTTTTAAAAGTTTGTTCGTCCCTTAAATCGCCGTAGCTTGTTTTTATGCCTTGGTAAAAACCAATGGGGTGCTGGCTTTTATCTATATCGGTATAATACATCAGGGCCATCTTTGCCAATATTTGTTCATCGCTTATTTTATCTTCGGCGGCCAAAAAAGTTTTTCTTGTAACCCCTGCTGCCTCTATAGATTTTTTTATTTCTGCAGATGAAATGCCTGTCTTTACCAAATTTGTTTCTATACCAATTAAAGATGCTGCAAAAGCTGCCAATGGTGAGCCTAATATGCCCTCGTTTAAATATTGGCGTTGTTTGCTATAAGGCGTCCATGCGGCGTAATTTTGAGCATAACCGTCAAAAATATTCTCATACAAGGGTTTTCCCTTTGCCCAGTCAGCAAACTTTTTTTCGTAAGCCTGCTTTTGGCCAAAGGTGTTAAATTTAATTAGCTGCTTTGTTTCGCCATCATAAAATTTCCAATAATTGGCAACGCCTGCATAGTTGCTTGCCAGCTTTAATTTTACGGCCGGGTCTTTTATCATTTGTCCGTGCATTAATTTGAGCCGTACCTCCCTTAAATTAACCAGGCTTGGGTTTTCTATTTCATTTTTAAGTTTTATGCCATAGCTGGTTTCATAACGGTTTGTGCTCCCGGGGTAGCCGTATATCATAGCGTAGTCACCCTCTTTAATACCTTTGATGCTAACAGGTAAAAAGTATTTTGGTTTTAGGGGCGTATTGCCTTCGTTGTAATCCGCGGGCTTTCCATCTTTAGCAGCATACACCCTAAAAATAGAAAAATCGCCTGTGTGGCGTGGCCATTCCCAATTATCGGTATCACCGCCAAACTTGCCAACTTTTTCTGGCGGGGCGCCAACCAGGCGTATATCCTTGTAGGTTTTGTACACGTACATAAGGTATTGGTTACCTTTAAACATGCTGTAGACCCTGCCCGCCAAACCATTCTCTTTATCTACTACTTTATCTGTAATTGTTTTGTAAACCTCCTGGGTTTTTGCTACTATATCTGCCCATGCCAAACCTTTAAAGCCTTCTTCGACTTCTTTGGTTACATCTACAATCCTATCTAAAAACTGCACCGTTAGTTCGCTTTTTATTTCCTGTCCTTTGTTGAAGGCGTAAAAGCCATCTTCTAAATAGTTATGCTCCACCGTACTTGCACCGGCAATGGCCGCATATCCACAATGATGATTAGTAAATATTAACCCTTCGTTGCTTACTATTTCGCCGGTGCAGCCACCGCCAAAAATTAAGATGGCATCTTTTAAAGACGAGCCGTTGACGGAGTACAATTGTTCTTTTGTTAGCTTAAGACCTTTTTTCACCATGTCGTTATATACCTGCTGGCCTAGCAGCATAGGCAGCCACATGCCTTCATCTGCACTTGCTTTTAATAAGCAAAAGCTTAATAAAACGGAAACAAAAATCTTTTTCATATTTTAATTTTTTAAAACACAAACGTACGTTAAAATGATGATTGCCACATTTGCTGATAGCCAGTTTTATAGAGGCGTTACCGCTTGTTTTTATTTTTTTAACATAATAAATTACAAATTTTTGACAGCTTAGCCCATTCATAAAATAATAACCAAAACGCAACTTGTATGCAGTAATTTTACATAGTTAACTAAAAGAGATGCATGGCCATTTTTGATTTAAAGCTTCCTAATAGCATAGCAAGGGCATTAAACCTACCGGTAACCAATGCCAGGCGCCAGCAGCTTAAGGTGTTAAAGAAATTATTACGCAAGGCCAGGTTTACACAGTTTGGCCAGCAGTTCAAGTTTGATGAAATATTGATGAGCAGGCATACAGGCAAAAAATTTCAGCAACTAGTCCCCACATATAATTATAGCAAAATATATAAAGAATGGTGGTATAAAACATTAGATGGCAAATCAGATGTTTGCTGGCCGGGCGTTATAAAATACTTTGCGCTTAGCAGTGGCACCAGTGAAGCTGCGAGCAAATACATACCTATAACAAAAGACCTTATACGTAGCAATACATTAACCAGCTTTAAGCAATTGCTAAGCCTTGCAAAATATGAAGATGTGCCTAAAAGCGCCATTGGAAAAGGCTGGCTTTTATTAGGCGGCAGTACGCAATTACAAAAAGGTGCTACCTATTATGCCGGCGACTTAAGTGGCATACAACAAAAAAATATTCCATTCTGGATATTGGGCTTAGGCATATATAAGCCAGGTAAAAAAATTGCCAAAGAAAAAGACTGGGCAACAAAATTAGAAGAAGTTGTTAGCAGCGCCCCCAATTGGGATATTGGTTTTATTGTTGGCGTGCCTGCGTGGCTGCAGCTTTGTATGGAAAAAATTATTGAACGTTATAACCTAAACAGCATCCACGATATATGGCCTAACCTTGCGTTTTATGTGCATGGCGGCGTAGCGATGGAGCCTTACAAAAAAGGCTTTGAAAAATTATTAGGTAAGCCGATTACCTATATTGAAACCTACCTTGCCAGCGAAGGTTTTTTAGCGTACCAAAACAGGCAGGGTGCTATAGGCATGCACCTGGCGTTAAGCAACAATATTTTTTTTGAGTTTGTACCTTTTGATGAAAACAACTTTGACAGTGAGGGCAATATGGTAGAAAACCCTGAGGTGTACATGATACATGAAATAGAAGAAAATAAAGACTACTCTATTTTGATAAGCACCAATGCCGGTGCGTGGCGGTATGCTATTGGCGATACAGTAAAACTGATAGACAAAGAACGAAGCGAGATAATTATTACCGGCCGTACCAAGCATTATTTAAGTTTGGTAGGCGAGCATTTAAGTGTTGATAATATGAACAAAACCATTGAAATGGTGAGTGAAGAATTAAATATTTCCATTCCAGAATTTACGGTTGCAGGTGTACCGCATGGTTTATTTTTTGCCCATCACTGGTACGTTGCTACAGATGATGCCGTAGATAAGGAAATGCTGCGCCTGCTAATTGATGAAAAATTGAAGGTGCTAAATGATGATTATGAAGTAGAACGGAAGCATGCTTTAAAGGAGGTTTTCTTAACGGTACTTTCAGAAAATACTTTTATGGAATTTATGCGCTCTAAGGGTAAAGTTGGCGGCCAGCACAAGTTTCCACGCGTGTTAAAAGCTGGTATGCTGGAAGATTGGCAGAAATTTTTAAAGGCTTCTAAAGCTTCTCCGGAGTTTATGAAAGCTTAGTACACGTATATATTATCTATAAATTTTTAATACTCTTTTATTTAAAGCAAACTATTGCAACCTAGAAGTGAGGGATAGCAACAGAAACCCTTTTTTGTCGGGCCGCCCGCAAAAAAGATTGCAATGCATAGCCCGGCCCCTGGGGGCACACAGAAAACTTCAACAGCATTTATAATAATTTTGCTGCCCTCGCCAAATCTTCCGGCGTATCTATTTCTATGCCCATGTATTGCGTTACTACCATTTTTAGTGGGATGCCATTTTCTATATACCGCAGGCATTCAATTTTTTCGGCGGCTTCCAAAGGCGTTATTGCCCAGTTAGTAAAATTAATAAGCGCCTTTTTGCGAAAGGCATATACGCCGATATGTTCGTAATAAATTGGGGTAATTGTTCCATCGCGGTGGTAGGGGATAACGCTTCTGCTAAACATTAGCGAGTTCATATTTTTATCAACGGCAACCTTTACGTAGTTGGGGTCTTTTATAAATTGCTCTCCTTTTAATACCTGCATCAGCGAGGCTACCTGTACATTTTTGCCTTCTTCTCCGTCAAAAATAGCCAGTAGTTTTTGTAATGGCTCTTTTTGCACAAAGGGTTCATCGCCCTGCACATTTACTACAATTTCCACATCCATATTGGCTGCCGCTTCGGCTATACGGTCGCACCCGCTTTCGTGCTGGCGTATGCTCATTCTAGCTTTGCCCCCATTGCTGGTAATTTCTTTAAAAATAATATCACTGTCTGTTACCACTACAACTTCATCAAATAAATTTGTTGCCAGGGTATTGTCGTACGTGTGGCGAATAACCGTTTTGCTGCCCAATTGCTGCATTAGTTTGCCCGGAAACCGGGTTGCTGCATACCGGGCCGGTATCATTGCTATTTTTTTCATACTTAAATTGTT
>JAYVUJ010000336.1:0-2644 GCA_043788035.1 Ferruginibacter sp.
AGCTTCTTAATATGGCTATTTGTTTAATTGAAAAGAGATTACCTCTTTAATTATAATTTCTACATTGTTAAGCGGCTTAATTTATAATGAACTTTACAATTGTTGTACCATTATTTTAAGTAGGATACTTTTGTATTTTGAGTTTTTATGGCCTGCCTGGCCGCTATAATATTTTACTGGTTGAATAGTATAAGCTTCAAATATAAAAAAGCTTTTCGAATTGAGGGAGAAGCTCAATATAGGCACGATGTACAAGTGTGCGACGCCTATGAAGCTGAACATTGCTGCTGTATTGGCTGAGGCAAAAAAGGTTAATTAAGAATTAGAAATTAAAAATTACGAATTCTTTTCGTTTTGTATACTTCTATTACCTGGTAAATACCGGGCAAGCACCAACAAACCATCAACGAAAATTTTTTTACCCTTCTATAAGCCTCAGGATTTTATTACGTACCAACAGGCAGCAGCCAAGCAGCCCGCTTTTATCTTTTATTTTTGAAACTACTACTTGCGTATCGCTATTAATGAGGCTTAGGGAATGTTGAAATAACGATGCCTTAACAGGCAACAGCAGCCCTTCGCCAAGTGCCGAAAGTGTACCACCGAGTATAATGAGTTGAGGGTTAAGCAAGTTGATAGCAACGGCAAGTCCTTTACCTAATTTTTCGCCAATGGCGGCCACCCCTTCAATTGCAAGGTTGTCGCCATGTTTTACGGCTAGCACAATATCTTCAATTTCCAGGTAACCCTTGGTATCTAACATTTCCTGCAGCATGCTATTAGAGCCGTCCTTCATTTTCGCAAGGATATAGTTGATAAGCGCAAGCCCGCTGGCTTCGGTTTCGAGGCAGCCTTTTTTGCCGCAAAAACAAATTTTTTCATTATCAAAAATTGGGATGTGGCCAAGCTCACCGGCAAAGCCAGAAGCACCATACACAGGCCTTCCATGTATAAAAATGCCGAGTGCAATACCATAATCGAGGTTAACTACCAAGGCATTTTGTTCGTTGTTTCCTTCGCCAAAATAGTATTCGCCGTAAGCAATAGTGCGGGAATCATTGTCTATATAAACAGGCAGTTTTAAAGCAGTTTCTACAATAGATTTAACCGGAGCATCTCCAAAATGGTAAATTGTTAAAATTTCGCCTTTTTTAATGTTGATACGGCCGGCAATGCTTAAGCCCACGCCTAAAATTTTATCACTCGGAATGGTTACGGTAGTTAAAAAAGCTTTTATACCCTCAATAATAGCGTTAAGGGAATCGTGCGCATTTGAAAATGAAAAAGGGATCCCTAATGAAGAAGCTATCAGCTTTTTATCCATCCCCATCAGCCCGATATTGAGCTTATATTTTTTTATTTCTACGCCTAAAAAATAATAGGAATCCTCGGCCAGCTTATAAATAGTTGCCCTTCTGCCAACACCTTCCAGCCTTTTACCGGTGTCTTTCACCAGCCCGTCTTTTAAAAGGCTAAGCATTAGTTCATTGGCCGTAGGAGCACTAATATCAAGTAATGAAGCAATTTCATTAATAGTTATTTCTGCCGTTATGGTTAATTGGGCAATTATTTGCTTCTTTCTAAGTTCTATTTTATGAGGGACACCCCCTTGTTCAGGCTGCTGTCCCTTTGTAAAAAACGAATTAGTAGAAACAATCATTTAAAGATTTTAAAATTTGGAATTTAAAAAAGTAATTTAATTTAATATTAATTGAACTTTTTTAGTAAAAAAGATGTTTACACATTAGTAATTATTCAATAATGAGCAATATAGCTTTAAATTTGTTTTTGCAAAATTTATTATTTTAAAATTGTCAAAATATAATAAATTATCAAGTTTATAGTTACAGTATCGATATATAATTATTGTACCCCTAATCAAAACGCCCAAAAGAAATTATTCCACAAATTAAAAATAAACTTCTTGTATCCAAGCGTCCAGTATCTGCTTATAGTGGGATTTTAAACCAAATAAAAGAAAAAGCTGGCAATTGGAATTTGCAAAGAATAAACGATAAAAAATATATTTCTTTTTTTGACTCCTTGTCGAACTTAAAAGATTATAAAAAAACTCCGCCTCCATGTTTGCTTAAAAATGTTTTGCATGCTAGTGCTAAAATAATGGCAAAATAAATTCTACTTCAAGATAGCCATCCAATTTTTATACTTCTTAAATAATAACTTGGTAATAACTAATACAATTTATTTTATGATTGGTAAAACAATTTGAGACGCATGGGCAGCATCATGATAAACTTTAATAGTTTCTTTTTCAAAATCGTTTTCTGTAGCATCGGGTATTCGCATAAATTTTTGTGGGTTTCTGTCTATTAATGGAAACCAGCTGCTTTGTACCTGCACCATAATGCGGTGCCCTTTTTTAAAGCTATGGGCCACATCATTTAAATCGAATTTTACTTCGGTAATATCGCCCGGCACAAAGGCGGTTGGATTTTCGTAACTGTTACGGAACTTTCCCCGCATTACTTCTGCCCTTACCAACCTTTGATAGCCAGCCATTTGTAAGTCCTTTGGCATATTGGCGATATTGGGTTCATCGTCTGGCAATACATCAATAAGTTTTACTACAAAGTCTGCATCTGTACCGGTGATACTAACAAAAAGATCAGCCTGTATCCTGCCT
>JAYVUJ010000337.1:0-2682 GCA_043788035.1 Ferruginibacter sp.
ATCCGCCGCCATTGCAAAAATAAGGAGTGGCGTAATTTTTAATACAGAACAAATGGCCGCCATCTTACTTAAACAACATAACATTTATCTTGTGAGCAATCCGGCTGACTGGTTTACAAAAAGCATTAATTTTATTGTGAAGCATAAGGCCATCGGCTGCATTTTTTTTGTGTGTGGTACCGTTGCAGAACTGTTGTTTGCCACAGGTTTTTTTACACGCAGGTTTGACGGGTACCTGATATGGGGATTTTGTATTTTTTTAGCAGGCGACTTGTTTTTAATGCGGATAAATTATTTTACCTGGATGGTTTTTATGAGTTGTTTTTATTTTTCTTCCTATTCATTGCAGGATGAAAGGCAATGAGGGCGACTGTTACAAGCTTTTAGTACTTTGCACCGGTTTACGTATTTTATCTGCTGAATATAATTATGCTACGTACAACAAATTATGCCTTTAAAAAAAATTATTAAATATACCATTGCCTGGAAACTGACAAATACAGTATTGGTATTTTTAATCAATTTGCTGATGGTAAGGTTATTGGGTATTGCCCAAAGCGGTGCCTTTTTTTATGATATTACCGTGTTATCTTTTTTAGTATTAGTAATAAGCTGGAGCCTTGAATCCGGCATTACCTACTATGCCAGTAAAGACAATAGTGCAGTTGTCCTAATGATAGTTTTTGTTTTGCCGCTGCTTGTATTGCAGACATTTATCAGTTGGGTAGCAGTAAGGTATATTCATCTTTCTGTAAGTACACATTTAGCGGTATTATTTATTGTAAGCAACCTGACCATAATTTATTTTTCAGCTTTTTTTTATGCAAAAAAATGGTTTGTTTCATTTAACATTATTGCCTGTTGTATTAGTTTTATTACAACCGTGGTATTATTTTACTGGTGGGGAGTTAACACCGGGGCAGTGATGAACCATAATAATTTTATGCTTGCCTATATTGCAGGTTTTGCTGTGCAGGCCGTAATGGTGGTGTCTGTAATTTTGTACGGCAGCAAAAAAAATAAACTACCCCCTGCCACAATAGTACCCGTTGCAAAAAACGTTTTAGCTTATTCAACCATAGCTTTTATGAGCAATATTTTATTTTTTATGGTTATAAGAATTGATTACTTTTTTGTGCAGAAATATTGCAGCGGTGTAGCCCTTGGCAATTATGTGCAGGTGTCAAAATTTGGCCAGTTATTAATATTGATTCCCGCTGTAATCGGCAGCATTATTTTTCCATACAGCGCAGGTATTAACCGTGCAATGCCGATAGGTAAAGTGCAGCAAATATGCAGGCTAATAACACTCGTTTTTATTCCGGTATCCATTATTATTATTTTAACGGCCTGGTGGATATTGCCCTGGCTATTTGGCCAGGGATTTAATTTAATGTACATGGCTTTACTTTTATACCTGCCTGGTTTTTTTTCATTAAGCATCATTACTGTTTTGGCGGCTCACCTTGCGGCAAAAAAAATACTGAAGGTAAATTTGTTGGCTAGTGTAATAGCCTTGGTGGCTGTAGTTACCGGCGATATTTTATTAATACCGGTTGCTGGTATCAATGCCGCCGCTGCAGTAAGCAGCGTAGCTTATATACTATGCTTACTTTACCTGTTGTGGTTTTATAAAAATAAATTTAACTGCAGCATGGCAGATTTTTTTCTATCAATACAGCAGAAATAACAAATATCTTTAATCATTTTAAAAAGATGATTATACCATCAATAAAATAAAGGGTGTTGAAAATTAGCAGTAAAATAAACTGGGCCATTACCTGGCTGGCAATGGTAATGCTAAAACGCAGCCTGCGGTACAGAATTAGCGAGGAAAACGCCTATTGGTTGCAGCCGGTGCCAACTAGCAATATTTTATTGTTTAACCGAATAGATTTTATACTGGATAAATGCACCAGTAAAAAAATATTGCATATTGGATTTTCTGATTATCCTTTTACGGAAAAAAAAATAAATGATGGAACCCTGCTGCATCTTCAGTTACAAAAAATAACCAGCGGATTGTTGGGTTTGGATAATGATAACAATACCATTGAACTATATAGGCAAATAACACATAACAATGATGTTGTTTATGGAGATATTACTCAGCAGTATCCATTGCAGGCAACCAGCTTCAACCCTGATATTGTTTTACTGTCAGAAGTTATGGAACACCTTGCTGCACCTTATAAGGCAGTAGATATTTTATTTGACAGTTTTGCAAATGGTACTAAAATACTGGTTACCGTGCCCAATTATATGGCATTGGATAGTATTGCATCCAGCATACATAAAACAGAAGCAGTACATCCCCATCATCACTGGTATTTTTCGCCCTTTACCTTATGCAAATTATTTGATGATAAACGATTTAAACTAGAGCAATTGCATTTTGGTATGTATTATCTGCAGCATACTAAAATTAATGCTATGCTTCAACAGTACCCTTTTAACGGAGACTGTATCATGGCCATTTTTTCCATCAACAAAACTGCGTTGTATGATTAATGTGTTATGGCTTGTAAGTTGGTACCCTGGCAGGTTAGATGCTTTTAACGGAGATTTTATAGAGCGCCATGCCATTGCTGTAAGCCGGTATGTAAAACTAACGGTACTGGTTATTTTGAAAGATGAATTATTGCCGTCTTATAAAACAGCAATTGAAAAAACGGTTGACAA
>JAYVUJ010000338.1:0-2079 GCA_043788035.1 Ferruginibacter sp.
CATCAAAATCAATCCTTGTTAAAATCTACTTACTTACACTTAAATTTGCCGGATGGAAAAATATCTTCAGCAACTTGTAGCCAACCAGCAATACGATAAAAATAATTTCTTCCTTATTGCAGGGCCCTGCGTAGTAGAAGACGAGGAACTGGTAATGGAAGTGGCCGATAAAGTATCAACTGTCTGTAAAAATCTGGGCATTCCCTATATTTTTAAAGCATCCTACCGCAAAGCCAACCGTACAAGTGGCAGTTCTTTTACAGGTATTGGGGATTTAGAAGCATTGGAACTTTTAAAAAAAGTAAGAGAAAAATACCATCTTCCCACCGTATCAGATATTCATTCACATGAAGAAGCTGCGATGGCAGCCAGGTATATTGATATGTTGCAAATACCTGCCTTTCTTTGCAGGCAAACAGACTTATTGATTGCAGCAGCAGAAACAGGTAAAATAGTAAACGTTAAAAAAGGGCAATTCGTAAGCGGCCCATCCATGAAATTCGCCGTAGAAAAAATACAGAGCGCCGGCAACAACAAAGTAATGCTTACTGAAAGGGGCAACTCTTTTGGCTACCAGGATATGGTGGTTGATTATCGCAACATCCCATTGATGAAAGAACATAATGTACCTGTAATAATGGATTGTACACATAGTTTACAACAGCCTAACCAAACTTCAGGCGTAACAGGCGGCAATCCCCAATTAATTGAAACCATCGCCAAAGCAGCCATAGCAACGGGCGCAGACGGTATTTTCATAGAAACACACCCTAACCCTGCAGTAGCAAAAAGCGATGGTGCCAACATGCTCCGTTTAGATTTGCTGGAACCATTATTGGAAAAACTAGTAAAACTAAGAGCGGCCATCCTCTAAAAAAACCTATAGCCTGGAAGGAATTCTTACTTCTTAATTGGCTTTATTTTGCCCCAACTAATACAGCAGCCAGGTGGTCCTGCGGTGGCGTCGTACGTTTTTACATTGGTTTTTCATGGCATCTTTTACCACGCACTCCGGGGCTTATGCTGGTTTAAATAATCTTGTGTCCTGCAACCTTCATACCTAATCAAACTTTGAAACGCCTTACCGCCTCACCGGAAATTATAAAAATCGGCAATCAAAAATTCCGTTTATAGTAATTTTTACAGCCTTACCTTCTTGCGCCCCACACTAGCCCAGCCACGTAAACAATCCATAAACTGCGTACCTTTGCCAACATTTATTATGAAGACAAAGACATTACATAAAGACAGCGTAAACATCATCACCCTTGGCTGCAGCAAAAACATGGTGGATAGTGAAGTGCTTAGCGGGCAATTAATAGCTAATGATATTGACGTGGTGCACGAAAGCACCAAACGCAAACACAACATTGTAATAGTAAATACCTGCGGTTTTATAGAAAAAGCAAAAGAAGAAAGCATCAATACCATATTAGGACAGGTAGAATTAAAACGCCGTGGAAAAATAGATAAAGTGTACGTAACTGGCTGCCTTAGCGAACGCTACAAAAATAACCTGGAAGCAGAAATACCTGAAGTAGACGCCTACTTCGGCACCATGGAATTGCCTAACATCCTAAAAACATTTAATGCAGATTATAAGGCTGACCTAATGGGCGAAAGGCTGTTGTACACACCACAGCATTACGCCTACATGAAAATAAGCGAAGGCTGCAACCGTACCTGTTCGTTTTGCGCCATCCCATTAATGCGTGGCCAGCACGTAAGCCGCACAATAGAATCTTTAGTAGATGAAGCTAAGCGTTTAGTTGATAGAGGCGTAAAAGAAGTAATGCTGATAGCGCAGGAGCTTACTTACTACGGGCTTGACATCTACAAAAAAAGAGAATTACCTAAGCTGCTAAATGCCCTCGCAGATGTAAAAGGGCTGCAGTGGATACGCTTACATTATGCCTACCCATCTAAATTTCCGATGGCTATTATTGATGCCATTAAAGACCGTGACAATATTTGCAATTACCTGGATATGCCTTTACAGCATGCAGCCAACAACATGCTGCAACTAATGAAGCGCCAGATAACACGTGAAGAAATGGAAGACCTTGTAGGCCAGATACG
>JAYVUJ010000339.1:0-3363 GCA_043788035.1 Ferruginibacter sp.
CGTTTTTCCATAGCCAAATGTATGAAATATTGGGATACCTAACCGCCTATACCTATTGTTCTATTCACGAGTGTAGGTTTAAACAAAGCTGATTTTAACATGAAAGTTTCCAAATGCGTCCAGCATCGTCTCTTTCAAACTATAACTTATCCTGCAAGCCTTTGCGTGAATTTTACATTCTGCCAATTTGCACAAGCTTCAGCACTTACTGCCCTTTAAAGCAAATAATTCAGCTTTTAAATTTATTGAAAGTAAAAAAAATAGAATACAAAACTATTTTAAGGCATGTTATAAAATACTTGTTTGTGGATTGCCAAAAAACATCCATGAAAGCAGGCCAACGGCTTATATTAATTACAGGTTGGATAATGAAATAAAAAGGAAAACTATAAAGTTTAATAGCATCGATATAATAAATATTAACCTGCTGTAATTTTTATATTATTTATTAAACCAACTTGTAATATTCAATAAATATCATTTTATCCACAATTTTATATTTTAAAACTGAAGCAATTTTATTTGTGAAAAATAAAAGTTTTTTGATTACTTCCATTTTCGAATTAATAATTTTACTTTAAAGAAAAAATTTTTAGTAAAATACAAATGTTTATCAAGTTTTTTGTAGTTAAAATTTCAATATCAATAAATATGCTTAAAATTATATATTCGCTATTAAAATAGTGGTACGACGTTTGTTATGTGTTTTATTGATTTTAATGATTTATATCGATGTTTAAAAAACGTTTTAGTCAATTAAACTATTTCTATGAAGAAATTAACTATTAGCCCAGCAACAAATAGCATATACCAGCAAACAAAAAGGTTACTTTTTTTATGTGTATTTGTGTTATTTTCCATAATGTTTTGGATTTATTATATTAGGCTATCGAAACCGGGCTTATAACCCAAATTATGATATACCGTTATTATTATTATTTTTACTTGAAAAGCACAATCTTAAGCTTATTACAATAGTTAAAAAGAATTATCAAACTCTTTTGTAATTATATTTTTCTATTTTACGTAACCACAAATTTGCCCTACAAAAAATTGTATTACACCACATTTACGGACGTGGTGGTTATATAACCGTCAATATGTTATTAGCCCTCACCTATCCATTAGCCGCGATATTTAGTAATTCACAATCCTGTTCGCTACTATTTTTTATTTACTTTTATTCTTCAAATTAAAAATATAGATTATGGAATACAGGCAACTGGGCCACGCTTTATTAAGGTACCCGTTTTAAGTTTTGGAACTGCAACCTTCGGCGGTGGCAACGATTTGTTTAAAGCCAGGGGAAGCACACAGGTAGATGAAGCTTCCTATATGATAAATGTTAGCATGATGCAGGGGTAAATTTTTTTGATACAACCAATGCCTATTCAGGCGGCATGGCAGTAGAAATGTTAGGCAAGGCAATTGCTGACAAAAGAGATAAAGTACTTATCTCTACAAAAGTTACTTTTCCTACAAGTGCGGATATAAATGATTACGGCTCATCCCGCTTTAGCCTTATTAAAAGTTGTGAAGAAAGCCTTAAAAGATTAGGTACCGACCATATTGATATTTACCATATGCATGGTTTTGATGCTAACACGCCAGTGGAAGAAACGCTATATGCTTTAAGCAATTTAGTACAGAGCGGCAAGGTGCAGTACATAGCCTGCTCTAATTGTAGCGGCTGGCATTTAATGAAATCCATATCAGTATCTGAACGCTATGGCTGGAGCAAGTATGTAGCCCACCAGGCATAGTACTCCCTGCTTAACCGCGATTTTGAATGGGAACTAATGCCACTGTGTATTGACCAAAAGATTGGCACCATTGTGTGGAACCCATTAAGTAGCGGCAAGCTAACAGGCAAGTACCAAAGCAACAAACCTGCCCCAGCAAATGCACGGGTAGCACAAGGTGGCAACCCGGTAATGGCAGCAGCAAACGATGATGAACGCCTGTATGCTATTATTGATGTACTTACTGAAGTTGCAGAAGAAACAGGCAAGACTGTTGCACAAGTATCGCTTAACTGGCTGTTGCAACGCCCTCCTGTTGCCAATATTACTATAGGTGCAAGAAACGGAAGAGCAACTACAACAAAACCTGGATGCAATAGGCTGGGATTTATCTGTAGACCAGGTGAAAAAAATTAGATGCAGTTAGCGAAATACTACCTTCCTACCCTTACTGGCACCAACGCCAGTTTCCCATGCTTAATACTTCCCCTAAATTATATGGGGGAAAATAGGAAAAAAGATGTTTAGTAGCAACCCTTTATTGAACCCGCATTGGGTACCATAAAGGGTTGATACTAATAGGCAACTTGTGTGCATTTGCCAAGCACAATACGGTGTTAGCTTTTATCTCCGGTTAGGATTTTAATAGTCCGCTGGTCTTTTTCATTATTATAAAATTTCGCCAGTACTTCTGCAAACACCGTTACTGTTGACGATGCTATTGAAAATAATGTTATGCAGGATTGTCCCTTTTTTTCATCTGGGAAACCAAAAATATCGTGTGCCGACTTACCATTTAAGCCAGCAACTATCAAAGAACACTCCAGTAGCCTTGCCCCTAACACTGGGTGAGCTAAATAAGCTTTCGCCTCTTCCATATCTTTTATAGCATACAGCATGGCAGTGGGGCTGGTGCCTAACCCATCTATTTGTGGAAAAATAAACCACATCCAATGCGTTCTTTTATCCCCATTTTGTAACTCCTTAAGTACAGTATTATAAAGCGGTACCTGGGCTTTTACAAAACGTTGCAGCCCTATGCTTGCTGCTTCTCTTTCTTCATTAGCCATAGCGGCTAATTTTATTGCGGATTTAAAAATACAAATCAAATCCGTTATGTTAAGGAATTTTTATGTTTGCCGTTACCCTGCTTTAACATTCTTTAAAACACACATAAGTTGGTAACTACCCACATCTGAATAAAAATACTTTTTGATCAGGTATTCGTAAATCCTAAAATTTTAATTATTCTGTTAAACAAAAATTGGCAGGTGGTTTAAAACTTGTTGCAGGCAATCTTATCTACTTAAAAAAAAGATAACCAGCGTAAAGTATATAGGGCTTGTGCCATTGAAAAACTACGCAAGCGGTATAAATTATTATCCTTACCCTGTTTTATTAACTAATAATTAGATAACTTAACAATAAAAACGATGATGGATAAGAGACACGTCCCATATAATAATGCTACTGTAAATAGAAGAAAATTTATTGCGGTTGCATTGCAGGGTGCCGGTGCCATAGCAGTAACCGGGCTGCCTGTTTTATCGATGGCAAATAATAGTATGCCTGCTAAGCAATTAACCGTTCAGCAAGTGATTAGTTTAATTTTAAAAGAAGG
>JAYVUJ010000340.1:0-12229 GCA_043788035.1 Ferruginibacter sp.
TGGAAAGAAGCTTTATTTAAAAATTTAATTGGCTATTAATTACGAAATAAATAGCGGGTACAAGTTATTTAATTGTTTAATAATTATAGTAACTTTTAAAAACCAAACAACTGCAACTATATAATTGCAGTTGTTATGAAAATTTATTGCTTTTGAGCGACTTTATGCCACTTTAAGCATACTTAATTTACTAGTATTAAATTTACGCTGCGCATATTCCAACGTTACCTCAAACGTCTTTACTTTTTGAGATGGAAGCTCGTACATGGCATCCGTTAAAATACTTTCGCAAATGCTGCGTAAGCCCCTGGCGCCTAATTTATATTCTAACGCTTTGCCTACCATAAAATCATATACAGCCGGTTCAAAACTTAAGGCAATGCCTTCAATATCAAACAAACGGGTAAATTGTTTAATCAGGGCATTTTTTGGCTCCGTTAAAATATTACGCAATGTTGGCGCATCTAAAGGATTTAAATAAGTTATTACCGGTAAACGGCCCAGCAATTCTGGTATTAAGCCAAATGTTTTAAGATCTACTGCATTTACAAATTGCAGCAGGTTTTTTTGTTGGAATTCCTGTAGTTCTTTATTTACGCTAAAACCAATGGCATGGGTATTTACACGGCGGGCAATGATCCTGTCTACACCATCAAAAGCACCGCCGCAAATAAATAATATATTGTGCGTATTTACTTTTACCAGTTTTTGTTCGGGATGTTTACGCCCGCCTTGTGGTGGTACCAGCACTTCTGTGCCTTCTAACAATTTCAAAAGCCCTTGCTGTACGCCTTCACCACTTACATCGCGGGTAATGGATGGGTTATCACTTTTACGGGCAATCTTATCAATTTCATCAATAAATACAATGCCTTTTTCAGCAGCAGCAACATCATAGTTACAAGCTTGTAATAAGCGGCTTAGCATGCTTTCTACATCTTCGCCTACATAGCCGGCTTCTGTAAAAACGGTAGCATCTACAATGGCAAAAGGCACATTTAACATGCGGGCTATTGATTTAGCCAGCAAAGTTTTGCCGGTGCCGGTTTCGCCCACCATAATGATGTTGCTCTTTTCAATCTCTACATCATTTTCTATCTTTTGATTAAGCCTTTTGTAATGATTGTATACTGCAACAGCTAATATTTTTTTTGCATCATCTTGCCCAATTACATATTCATCTAAAAATTTCTTTATTTCAATGGGCTTTTTTACTGTTAATTTATGGGAAGAGGCGATAGCTGCTCCCTGCTTGGTATCGGGATAAATCATTAGCTCTTGCCCGATTATTTCCTGGGCATGCTCCACGCAATTTTCACAGATATGCCCTTCTTGCCCTGCTATCAATATTTTTACTTCATCACGGCTCCTACCGCAAAAAGAACAATGTAACGCTTGTTGTTTAGCCATTTTAAACCTTTTAAATGCTTTGTTTTATACTAAGCGATTGCAAATATAACCAATCGCCTGCTGTATAAAAGACAATTCTATTTTATAGAAAGTTGCAGCAGCTTTTTATTTTATTATAAATATTCACTAAAATAATTAAAACGGATAATCTCTTTTAGAATTACAGGCGCACTGAGTTTTAATAATAGTGTGCTTAACAAGCATTTCAATTTTACAGGGCATTGGCTTAAATTATACCGTACCTGCCTTTAAATGTTTTTGCAACATTTTTTTTAACTGGCGCTTTACAATAGCACCCATGCTTTTGCATCCTGTAAAATAATTGGTCTTAAAATGCTCATTTAATTCTGCAAGTAGCAGCTTCACTTTATAATTTTCAGAAATTTCATCTTTAATCATGATATTCAACAGCTCCATTAATTGCCGCCTGCCTGCAATTACCCTGTAAGCCATGGTGGTACGCTCTTCTGCCTGGTATTGCTCTATCACTTCCGGGCTTAAATTTTTTAGCACCAGCTCTACATACTCAAAGTTTTCTTTGTAAAACTGCGGCAGGTACAAATTTTTTTTTGCTTCGTAAGATTGCTGGTCGAAATCTATTGCTCTAATCCGGTATTGATAATCTTCAATATCCGGCGTTATGTCTATCACAAAATTATAGCTGCGCATATCGCCCAGTAAGCGGGCAAAACAACGTTCGTTAAATTTTACAAATTCTTTGGCAATGCGGATTTTATTTGTTTCTGGCAGATGCAGGTAATCTTGTAAAAAAACATCGCCTGGTATGCCAGGGATATGTTCTTCCACCAACGTATTTTTATGATGCAAAAAAGTAATGCGGTTGGGTGATAGCAAATGTTCCAGCTCAAGCCCATATATGCGGGATGCATCTACCGACTTAATATAATAATGATCATAATTATTATTTATTTTGTTGATGATACGTATGCGGAAAGGCACGCTGTTACCGAATTCGCAAAAATCTATCCTTTCAACATCAAGGTGTTTGATAAAGTTTAAATTACCTTCCGTTTTTAAGATGGCGTATGTTTTTATAAGCCCTTCTTTTAAAAATTCCATTTCTTTTAAATCGTATACCGCCGTTTCCCAATGGGTAAGCTTTCCTTTTTTATCACGAAGTGAAGTGGCATACCGATAGTTGAGCAAATCGTTATATGCCATGGGCAGTTTCATATCACGCCCATGATTTTTTAAGTATGCCTGCAAGCCTTCGCTTACCGTAAAGGCATCTTTCTTCATCATCGGCCTATCTATTTCTTTGCTGAGCCTTGCGTTTATGATATCTTCAAAATGCATATTGTACCCCCATCCCCTGAAGGGGGGTTATTTAACGGCCCTGCTATGTGCAAAGAAGTTAAAGGGGATATTTTTTAAAAATGAACTTAAAATGGCCGGTGATTAAACCGGCCACTAAAATATCTAATAAGATAATTAAATTTTGTCCAGCACGCCATCCACGATGCCGTAAGTAACTGAATCGTTGGCATCCATCCAATAATCACGGTCAAAATCCTTCATCACCTTTTCATAAGCCTGTCCGCAATTTTCAGCTAAAATCCTGGCACCTAATTGTTTGATTTTCAAAATCTGTACCGCCATAATCTCCAGGTCAGCACTAACGCCTTGGCCTCCGCCACTTGGCTGGTGTATCATTACCTGACCGCTGGGAAACATAAAACGCCTTCCTTTAGCGCCGCCACTTAGTAAGATACTGCCCATGCTTGCCGCCATGCCCATACAAACCGTGCTTACTGGCGAGCTTATCATTTGCATAGTATCGTAAATTACCATGCCGCTGGTAACTACTCCGCCCGGACTATTAATGTAAAAAGTAATTTCTTTTCCAGGGTCGATGGCTTCTAAATAAAGCAAGCGTGCAGTTATGTCTTTAGCGCTCTTATCATCTACAGCGCCCCACAAAAATATTTTACGTTGTTCAATAAACTTTTTGTCAAACTGCCATCCGCTTAGCATTTTTTCCATCGGGTTTTCTGGCAATTCCTTTGGGTTTTCTTCTTCGTCGTCTAAACGTATTTGTTTGTTGTTATAATAAGTCATCTGTTTGCTTTTTGGTTTGTTTTTAATTAGAAGGCTGTTAGTGTTGGCAGGCTTAAAATAAAACACTGCCATTATTAGTAACACCTAATTTAATTAATCCTTTTTTGCTTTACGTGGGTTGATGGTTAATACTTCATCAACAATACCGTAATCTTTAGCTTCTGTACTGGTCATCCAATAATCCCTTTCACAATCTTTGGCAACTTTGTCAAAGGCCTGTCCGGTATGATGGGCAATAATTTCGTACAATTCGCTCTTTATCTTACGGATTTCGTTTACAGTAATTTCAATGTCGCTTGCTTGCCCGCCTGCGCCTGCACTTGGCTGGTGCAGCATAATACGGCTATGCTTTAACGCGGTACGTTTACCTGCAGAACCTGCGCACATTAATACCGCTGCCATACTTGCTGCAATGCCTGTACAAATAGTTGCAATATCCGGCGTTACAAACTGCATAGTATCGTACATGCCTAAACCTGCATACACACTGCCTCCCGGCGAATTGATGTACATCTGGATATCTTTGGTACGATCGGTACTTTCTAAAAATAAAAACTGTGCGGTAATAATGTTTGCAACTTCGTCACTTACCGGATAGCCTAAAAATATAATCCTATCCATCATTAAACGGCTGTAAACGTCCATTACGGCTACGTTCATAGGACGTTCTTCAATAATGTTGGGAGTTAGGTTTGTTATAACGCCAGCGTGGACCGCAACAGGTTGTTGCGCAGTAAACTTGTTAGCATTTTTTTTACTGTAATCATCTAACAAATTGCTGCTGATGCCCCGGTGCTTAACAGCGTATTTTTCAAATTCTTTTTCAAAATTCATCTGATATAGTTTATAGTAACAAATATAGTTTATTGACGAACCCAAATATTATGCTATAAATAAAAGGCGACAAAAAGGCGGATTGTTATTTTGAGCAGGTGTAGAGAAATGGATTATTGAGACTTAACAAAGTGTATCTCAAAGATGTATTTCTATTTATAAATAATGTAAGCATTGTACCTTTGCAATATGCTAACCTGCAACTTGAAAGAAGGTAAAAAGGTTATGAGCTCTTCGATTTTGCTCGTGAGGGAATTAAGGACAACGGTAGTAACCAGATATTTTCAAGATTTTATTAGTACAGTAAGTTTTTATCAATAGTTGGCAAAATGTCAAAATTATTTTCAATACAATAGGTCATTAACTTACCATCCTTAATTCCTCCTACATTTAATTTCCGAAACATAAAAAATTCAAATTCTTGTAAATGCCTTTTCAAACGCTTTGTTACGCATTTATCAAGCAATATTCTCATCGAGAATGTTTGAGGATGTGTCAATTAATTTCTGCGACATTTCAAGTACGCTTATAACTGGTTCCTTGCTTACACCCTCAAAGTCATCCAAAAAAATTTCAATTGTATCACCTGTTTCTAACTAGTCAAAAAGGTTTTTTATTGGCACCCTGCTACCAAAAAAACAGCGGTTACTCCTGATATCTCAGGGGTCAATGTTTATTACGCGCCTATGCATAAATTAAATTTAGGTATTTGAACTTACACATTTTTGTCCGGATACTGATAAAGGCTAACCCACAAAAGCACTCCCATTTTTACAGAGATCATTTATACATAATAAACCGGAGCAATTAGTGCTCCGGTGAATATAATGTCTAATATCCTTTAGGGGATAGTGATTTAATGAGAATGATTGTGCTGCATAGCAGTCAAAGCTTCACCTGTAACTACTGTTTCTGTTGGCTTTACTTCACTTTGTGCCCACGTAAACAATTTGTCTGTTACTAACCGGCGGTAGGCAGTTTCAACCTGTTTTTCATCCTTCATCATTCTATCAACATAACTATCTAACCAGCTAGTATCTTCGCCCATTCCCATACTGCCAAAGTAACGCATTACTTCTGTTTTCATGGAAACTTTCAATTCTTCAGGCGTAACATCCAGGTTATTTTCTTTAATTATCCTATCGCTTATTAACGTCCATTTTAGCTGGTTGCTGAATGTTGGGAATTCCGCCTCCGCTTCTTCTGCAGTTTTACGTTGTTCGCTACCAACCTGTAACCAGCGCTTTAAAAATTCTTCCGGAAACTCCATTTTTGTTTCTTCCAGCAAGTAATGGTATAATTGGTCGTGTAGTTGGTTACGGCTTTGCCCATCCCAATATTGCTCAATTTCTTCTTTTAATTTTTTCCTGAATTCTTCTTCGGTTGCTACGGCTGCGCCAGGAAACACTTCGTTAAAAAATTCTTCGTTCAATTCTCTCTTTTCAGGCAATTCAATTTTTAAGATGGCTAGCTTAAAATATTTATTTGCCGCTTCTGCATCACTACTTAAACCAAGGTCTGCTATAAATGCTGCAAGCTTATCATTTTCAAAAGCTTCACAAAGTTGTAATACAAGCGTATCCTCATTCTTCTTACCAATTAATTGTTTTTGAGCATCAGCCTTTAAAAGCTTTACAATTACTGAATTTTCTTTTTCAATACCGCCTTCAATTGTGTTGCCATCTTTATCAACTTCTGTAAATAAGATGTTTACAATAGTATCTTCTGTTTCAATGGTTTCAGCCTCCTCCATTTTGCCGCCTTTAACCAGCATACGGTCTACTTCTTCCTGAATCATTGCATCTGTAGCTGCTACTTTATGCAGTGTTGCTTTGGCTTTATCTAATGGCGCAATTTCAAAAACTGGCTTTAAGCCAATTTCAAAACCGAATTCATATTCTGTAGGATTGTTAGGGTCTAGTTTACGGATGTCGGCATCTAAAGCCAATGGCTGTGCAAAAATGTCTGGTTTTTCTGTATCCAGGTAGGTGTACAATTGTTTTTCTACTGTTTTCAGTATTTCATCTGTAAATATAGATGGGCCATACATTTTTTTGATCATGCCGGCTGGTACCATCCCTTTCCTAAAGCCGGGTATATTCACTGTCTTACTATATTCCTTCAGTTTTTTTTCAAAAGTTGGTAAATAATCTTCTTTATTTACTGTAACAATGATTTTGTCGTTTAACAAGCCAATGTTCTCTCTAGCTACTGTTGCCATATTTTGATGTTGATGTTTTAAAAAAATAAAAAAGTCGATAAACTGAAGGAAAAGAAGAAGCAAATAGCTGCTAACTCATCAACCATTCAACTTATCAACTAACAAAATGTCCGGATAATAGGGGTCGAACCTACATGGATTGCTCCGCCAGATCCTAAGTCTGGTGCGTCTGCCAATTTCGCCATATCCGGTTAAGGGTTGCAAAAGTAAGGGATTTATACAAAATATTAAAACGAAAATGTTTTTTCGTAAATTCGTAGCACTACATGGAGACAACAACACCTATTTTAAAATATACGCTGAGCGAAGAAGACGAGAAGAAAGAAATTTTAAGGCATTACCGTGGCCTTTTAAAGGAATTAAAGCCTAAGCTAAAACCGGGCGATAAGGAATTGGTACGTATAGCCTTTGAAATGGCCGCCGAAGCCCATAAAACCATGCGGCGCAAAAGCGGAGAGCCTTATATATTACATCCGCTTGCGGTTGCACGTATCTGTGTGGAAGAAATTGGGTTGGGCGTACGAAGTACTATTTGCGCTTTATTGCATGATACTGTGGAAGATACTGATATTACCCTAGAGGATATACAACGGGAATTTGGTATTGAAATAGCCAAGATAGTTGACGGGCTTACCAAGATAAGCACCGTTATGGATACCAATACCAGCCAGCAAGCGGAAAATTTTAAAAAGATATTACTTACGCTTACAGACGACCCAAGGGTAATTTTAATTAAACTGAGCGACCGCCTGCATAACATGCGCACGATGGATAGCATGAAGCGGGAAAAGCAATTAAAAATAAGTAGCGAAACCGTATATGTGTATGCGCCTTTAGCACACAGGATGGGGCTGCACGCCATCAAAACGGAAATGGAAGATTTATCCATGAAGTACCTGGAGCCCGATACTTACAAATACATTGCCCAAAAATTAAACGATACTAAAAGGGAACGTACCCGTTTTATCAACGATTTTATCCGCCCATTAAAAGAAAAACTGGAAAAGGCTGATTTTAATTTTGAAATGTACGGACGCCCTAAAAGCATACATTCTATTTGGAATAAAATGAAGAAAAAAGGCGTAAGCTTTGAAGAAGTGTACGACCTTTTCGCTATCAGGGTAATTGTAGATTCGCCTACTGAAAAAGAAAAAGAAGATTGCTGGAAAGTTTATAGCATGGTTACGGACGAATACAACCCATCTCCAGAAAGATTGCGTGATTGGTTAAGCAACCCAAAAAGCAATGGCTACGAAGCCTTGCACACAACAGTTATGGGGCCGCTGGGCAAATGGGTAGAAGTGCAGATACGTACCAAACGTATGAATGAAATTGCAGAAAAAGGATTGGCAGCACACTGGAAATATAAGGAAGGCAATAGTGTTGAAAACCGGTTTGACCAATGGTTTGGGCAAATAAGAGAGGCTTTAAGCAACCAGGATACCAATTCGCTGGATTTTTTGCAGGATTTCAAGACTTCTTTTTTAGCAGAAGAGATTTATGTGTATACGCCCAAGGGTGATATAAAAATGTTGCCGATAGGTGCTACTGCACTGGATTTTGCCTTTGGGGTACATACCGCCGTGGGCAGCCGTTGCATTGGGGCAAAGGTGAACCATAAACTGGTGCCGATAGGGCATAAATTACGTAGTGGCGACCAGATAGAAATTATTACCAGCGCCAAACAAAAGCCCAACCAGGAATGGCTGAATTTGGTTGTAACCAGCAAGGCAAAACAAAAAATAAAAGATACTTTAAAAGAAGAAAAAAGGAAGGTTGCGGAGGATGGAAAATACATTTTACAAAAAAAACTGGATGCTATTGGCGGCATGATGACGCAGCATAATTTGGAAGAGCTGGCCACATTTTATAAGCTTAATTCTTCGCTGGACTTGTTGTATGATATTGCCATTAAAAAAATTGACTTAAAAGAACTTAAAGAATTTACAGCTTCTGGCGACAGGCTGTTTCCGCCAAAACCACCGGTTGCAAAAGTAGAAATAGAAGAAAAAAGTGAAGGCGAAACCGCCAGGAATTATAACAAAAAAGATGCGGAACTAATTATTTTTGGTGAAAGCAGCGACCGCATTATGTACACGCTTGCCAACTGCTGCAAGCCAATACCAGGCGATGATGTGTTTGGTTTTGTAACTACAGGCGAGGGCTTAAAAATCCATCGTACCACCTGCCCGAATGCGGCAAGGCTGATGGCAAATTTTGGGCATCGTGTTGTAAAGACCAAGTGGGCAAAAAATAAAGAAATATCTTTTTTAACCGGTTTAAAAATTATTGGGCTTGATGATGTAGGCGTTATCCATAAAATAACTAACCTCATCAGCGGCGAAATGAAATTTAATATCAGCGCCATGACGATTGAAGCGAAGGATGGAATTTTTATGGGCAACCTTAAAATATTTGTTCACGATAAAGATGAGTTGGATGAATTATGCGACCGATTATTATCATTATCTGGCATAGAAAAAGTAGAGCGGTACGATACGGAATAAAATGACGGATTTAAATAACAATTTGTTTTTACCGATTCATTTGCAATTTCTTTTAAAACTTGCCATATTTGTAGTACAAACTAAAAACATTTACCATGCATGAATTAATTACAGGCATTACAGAGAAAGCTGGCATTACTGCGGAACAGGCAACTAAGGCTTTAGACCACATTAAAGATTACGTAAAAGAAAAATTTCCGATGATGGCGGGCGCAGTTGATAATTTATTTGGAGCTGCACCTGCACCTGTTGAAACCACTGCTGCAACTGCTGCCGTTATAGACCCGGCTGCACCCGTAGTAGTGGCACCACAAAGCAGTGTAATGGATAAGATAAGCGACGTAATACCTGGAGAAACAGGGCAAAAAGTAGAAGATTTTGTAAAGGAAGCGGCGCATAAAGCCGAAGACGTTTTTGACAGCCTAAAAGATAAAGTAAGCGGGCTGTTTGGTGGAGATAAGAAGTAAAGAATTTCAATACAAAAGCCATCGGTAACGTGGATGGCTTTTGTATTGAATTAAAATGTTAGTGGTATTATCCACGTAAAATTTCTCTGCTAATAACCAATTTCTGCACTTCACTGGTTCCTTCACCGATAGTGCAAAGCTTACTATCGCGATAAAATTTTTCTACCGGAAAGTCTTTACTATAGCCGTTTCCGCCAAATATTTGCACTGCTTCCGTACTACATTTTACGGCGGTTTCGCTGGCGTAATATTTTGCCATGGCGGCTTCCTTTGTCATGGGCAAATGATTGTTTTTCAGATAGCATGCCTGGTCAATTAACAATTCACTTGCGGCTATATCTGTCGCCATATCTGCCAGCTTAAAACTAATTCCCTGAAAGCTGGCAATAGGCTTGTCAAACTGGTATCGTTGTTTAGCATATTTTACGGATGCTTCGTAAGCGCCTTTTGCAATGCCCAGGCTTAAAGACGCAATCGATATCCTTCCGCCATCCAATACTTTCATGGCTTGCTTAAAACCTGCACCTACTTCCCCTATGCGTTGGGCATCCAATATGCGGCAATTATCAAATATCATTTCGGCGGTTTCGCTCGCCCGCATCCCCAGCTTATTTTCTTTTTTGCCGCCACTAAAGCCAGGCGTATTCCGCTCTACAATAAATGCAGTTGAATTATCTTTTGTGCGTGGCTCTCCGGTACGGCAAATTACTACCGTTACATCGCTGCTTTTCCCGTGGGTTATCCAATTTTTGGTGCCATTCAATATCCATCCATCACCTTCTTTAACAGCCGTTGTTGTCATATTGCCTGCATCGCTGCCGGTGTTTGGTTCGGTCAATCCCCAAGAGCCAAGCCATTCGCAGGTGGCTAATTTTGGCAGGTATTGCTTTTTTTGTCCTTCATCGCCAAAGGCTAAAATATGCCCTGTGCAAAGCGAATTGTGGGCAGCAACCGATAAGCCAATACCGCCGCAAACTTTGGCAATTTCCTGTATGATAACATTGTATTCAAAATAGCCTAAACCTGCGCCACCATATACTTCTGGCACCAATACACCCATCAACCCAAGCTTACCCATGGCTTTAAAAATATCGATGGGTAAATGCTGGGCTTCATCCCATTCCATTACGTATGGCTTTATATATTTTTCGGCAAAGTCTTTAGCGGTTTCTGCTACATGCAGCGTTAGCTCATCTTGTTCAAAATTCATATCGAAGTAATTGTATGGGCAAATTAATCTTTTTTAAAATACTAACGCTTGTTAGTTAGAGATAGGGATAGATATTATGCCTGTCGCACGAACAGAAAGCAGGTAGTAATTTATTTTCTGCCATTTTTTTGTACACTTTTAAATAAGGCGCCACCTTGCCATACACCTCGTCCGTAGCCAGCATTATTTTTTTTATCTCTGCCACTGCTGCATAATTACCATGCTGGGTGCGGTATTTAACTATAGCATTGGCTATCGCATAGCGCAGATACGGATGCGCTTTTAATTCATCCAATGTAGCCGTATTAATATTTAGTTGATGCACAGGTGCATTGCTAATAATAAACCTTGATTTTATCAATTGAAAAACTGAATCTCTTAAACCAAAGGTTTCGCCTATCTGGTCAACTTTATAAAAGCCGCCGAGTTTATCCCAAAAAACCAATATTCTTTGAGACAATTTACTGCCTATGCCCGGTAATGAAATTAAAGCTGTTGTATCTGCAGTGTTGATGTCAATAATACTGGGCGAATATGCAGGCTTACCGTACACTTTGATTTCGTAAGGTTTGTTTTCTGGATAATTAGCCGCCCTTGTGTTGGCAATCTGCACAAAAGGGATAAGCCGTTTTACTTCATCTTCATGCAGGCCTTATATTTTACCAAGGTCTTCAGGTTTATAGAACTTGCCTCCTTATGATATAAATTTTTGTATGGTCGCAATAGTTTTATCCCTTATGCCAAGCCACTGCCAGCCTGCTTCATCTAATGTATTAGGGTCAAATGTAGATAGCTCGCCTTTGGGTTGTTTGCTATACTTATTCATAGCATTGCCTTCCCTGTAATTGCGATTATCATCGTCATCATAGTTCTTTCTGGCATACTTGTTTAAGGTATCAATTTGTTTAATTACAAGTGCAGCCATCTGCTCTTTGAATGCGGTATCGCTCACCCGTTTTTGGTGTATAAAAAGCGGGTATAAAAATGGCATTACAATAGCAATAATAATTAGTACTAGCAATACTATTATGCCGGTGCGTTCTTTTTTAGTAAAACTAAAATAGTCGGAATTAAGTTTTTTAAACATGCTGGTAGGGATTGGCCATAAAGATAAAAACCAATTCTCAATAAAATGGTTTTAGATTTTGTAAGCGGCTTATATAAAATCCAGTACCAGCCCATCATACGCCATGTTGATGCCTGCTGGCAATTCGTTGGTAACGTTGGCATATCTGCCTAATTGATGGCTTACGTGGGTAAAATAAGCGCTTGGTATTTGCAATTCCTGCACAATTTCAATGGCTTCGCTTAAAGTAAAATGAGATATGTGCGGCTTATGGCGCAATGCATTGAGCACCAGCAATTGACTGCCGATAATTTTTTGTTTCTCTTCCGGGTCAATGCGGTTGGCATCTGTTATGTAAGTGAAGTTGCCAAAGCGGTAACCATATACGGGCATTTTTAAATGCCATACTAAAATAGGTATTACGGGTATATCGCC
>JAYVUJ010000341.1:0-9259 GCA_043788035.1 Ferruginibacter sp.
ATACGTGGCTTTAAGCTTCGCCTGCCATTAGATGTTATGTTTGTATTTACTGCTAACCCCGAAGATTATACCAACAGGGGAAGTATTGTTACACCATTAAAAGATAGGATCGAAAGCCAGATACTGACGCACTACCCAAAAACGATTGAAACATCTTTAGCCATTACCGAACAGGAAGCGAATATTTACGAAGAGCAAGCCGACCGTGTAAAAATAAGCGACCTGGTAAAACGATTAATTGAACAGGTAGCCTTTGAAGCAAGGAGTAGCGAATTTGTAGATAAAAAAAGTGGCGTTAGCGCCAGGCTTACCATTGCCGCTTATGAAAATGCGGTTAGTTCCGCAGAGCGCAGGGCCATCATCAACAATGAAAAGGAAACGCAGGTTTGGATAAGCGATTTGATAGGCATCATCCCTTCCATTACCGGAAAGATAGAACTGGTGTATGAAGGCGAACAAGAAGGACCATACCAGGTAGCATTTAATTTATTGGAAAAAGCTATCCGTACACTGTTTGCCACTTATTTTCCCAACCCCGATGGATTGAAGAAAAAGAGAGGCAAAGAGGCGGAAGAAAATCCTTACAAATCCATCACCAGATGGTTTGATAGTGGCAACCATTTAGATACCTTTTTTGAAACGAAAGATGCAGACAAAATACAATTATTATACAAGGTTGATGGCTTGCATGCGCTGGTAAAAAAACACCATAAAGCAGCCAATGAAAAAGAAAATGCCTTACTGATGGAATTTGTTTTACATGGCCTAGCAGCTTATTCTTTAATTAGCAAAAGAGTGGTGGACGGAAAGATAGAATTTAAGGATTTAATGGGCAGCATGCTTAATATGAGTGCGAATGCAACCGATGATGACGATACTGACTTTAGTTAAACGGATTTTTTTTTATTGATAAAAGAGCCGCTGCCTTATTTGGTAGCGGCTCTTTTATTTAATTTACAGCACCCCTGTAAAAACTGCTGTACCGGATGCTTGTTAAATAATATTCACTTCTCTTTCTAACTCAACACCAAACTTACTTGTAACACTATCAATAATTTCACTGCTTAAGCTAAATATTTCACTTCCTTTTGCATTGCCATAATTTACCAGCACTAAGGCTTGTTTTGCATGGCAGCCAGCATCGCCTTTGCGGTAGCCTTTCCAGCCGCATTGTTCTATTAGCCAGCCAGCGGCAAGTTTTACGTTTCCATTATCCAACGCATAGCCAACAATATTTTGAAAAATAATTTTAAGTGCTTCAAATTGAGCAGCACTTATTTCAGGATTTTTGAAAAAACTTCCTGCATTGCCAATAACGGCAGGGTCTGGCAACTTACTGCGCCGTATATTTATCACTGCCTGCGAAATGGCGTGAATGCTTAGCTCATGGATACCCATTGCTTCAAGTTCTTGATTAATGGCCCCGTAGCTGGTATTAAAATGAGGCTTTTTATTCAACCGGTATGTAACGCTAGCAATCACAAATTGGTATTTAAATTTTCTTTTAAACACGCTTTCCCTGTAACCAAACCGGCAATCACTTAAACTAAATTTTACTATTTTTTTTTCAGTAAGATGAAAGGCTTCCAATTCGTAAAAAATATCTTTTAACTCCACACCATAAGCGCCAATATTTTGCATGGGCGATGCACCCACATTGCCTGGTATCAAAGAAAGGTTTTCCATACCGGCTAAATTATTGTTGATGCAGTATAACACCAGCTGGTGCCAGTTTTCGCCAGCGCCTGCTTTTACATACACATAATTTTCATCTTCATTAATTTGCTCAATCCCTTTGATGTCATTTTTCAATACGAACCCATCCACATTTTTTGTAAAAAGGATATTACTGCCACCACCCAACAACGTTATAATTGATGGGTTGTGAGTTCCGAGTTTTTTCGATTCGAGTAGTTCTTCAAATTCTGCGATAGAACTAAAAGCTGAAAAGTATCTAGCTAATACATCGATGCCGAAACTGTTGTATTGTTTAAGAGAAAAATTGTCTTTAACCATAATGGTAATGAGCTAATGTGGTGATTTGCTAATGTGCTAATTGATGACGGCATAGCAATCAAAAATTTATATTTAATTAATTTGCTTCAATAATAAAACAGACTAAAATATACTTATACGCTTTGTGGCGAAATTTGCTCATCAGCTAATTTGCATCTACGTCTGCTATCATCACCACACTCTTAAACTGCTTTTCAGTCAACAATAAATTGAAATGGTTACGGATTATTTTTTTGTATTGTTGTATCTGCTTCATGTCTAAAGGAAGCTTTATCAGCAGTTCCATAAGGTATTGGTTACGTACCCTGGCAACTACTGGTGCGGCTGGGCCAACTACAAAATTGTTCAGGTCTTTCTGTAAAGCTGCAGCCAATTTATTTACTGCACTATCTACCACTTCTTTTACTTTATGCTTCAATGTTATTTCAATGATACGGCTAAATGGTGGATAAAAAAATTGCTGTCGGTTTGTTATTTCAAAGTCGTACATTTTTTTATAATCGTGGTCTTTTACAAATTGAAGTACGGGGTGCGTTACTTGTGTGGCTTGTATAAGCACCTTCCCTTGCCCGTGCTTGCGGCCTGCCCGCCCGCTTACTTGCTCCATTAGTTGAAACGCCCTTTCATTTACCCTGAAATCTGCAAAGCTTAACAAGCCATCTGCATCTAAAATACCCACTAAGCTTACCTTCTCAAAATCCAATCCTTTCACCACCATTTGTGTGCCTACCAATACATCAATTTTTTGTTGTTCAAATAACTTTATCAGGTTGTCGTGGGCAGATTTTCCTTTTACAGAATCCATGTCCATCCTCGCCACTTTTAAATTGGGGAAGCCATCTTCAATCATCTCTTCAATTTTTTCGGTACCAAAGTTTTTCTCCAGCCAGTTAACGTTTCCGCAGGCTGGGCAGGCTACTATTTTTGGATAGGTGGTACCGCAATAATGGCAATGCAATTTATTGCTGTATTTATGCAGCGTCAACGTTACATCGCAGTTTACGCATTGTGGCAAATAACCGCAGGTGCCGCAAATTAAGTAAGGCGAATAACCACGGCGGTTTTGAAAAAGTATTACCTGCATGCCGCCTTCCACCGTTTTTTCAATGGCATCTTTTAGTTGGGGCGATAACATTACTTTGCCTTTTTGTGCCACCAACCTTGTGTTGATAATTTCTATGGTTGGTAAAAGTATGCCACCAAAACGTTCGTTCAATGCTACCAAACCATACTTGCCTTTTTGTGCATTATAATAAGTTTCGATAGAGGGTGTAGCACTGCCTAATAACACTTTCGCATTAAACAGCGATGCGTAAAAAACACCCGCATCACGGGCATTGTACCTGGGTGCAGGATCTTGCTGCTTAAAGGATGGGTCATGCTCTTCATCTATAACTAACAAGCCAAGGTTTTTAAAGGGCAGGAAGAGGGCGCTGCGTGCGCCTAATACGATCCTTATTTCGCCAGTCTTAATTTTATTCCATAGCTCCACCCTTTCATTGTTGTTGAATTTGGAATGGTAGATGGCAATATTTCCGCCGAAATGAAATTGCAGGCGGCGTATCATTTGTGCGGTCAATGCTATCTCTGGTAAAAGATATAATACCTGTAAGCCTTGCTTATAATATTCTTCAATCAGCTTTATGTAAATCTGTGTTTTGCCGCTACTGGTTACGCCATGCAAAAGGCAAACATTTTTACTGGTAAAACTTTTTTGTACTTGCTGCAATGCTACTTGCTGGGCAGTGCTTAATTCAAACGCTACCTGCATTGCTTTGGGCATTGCCTTTATCCTGTCTACACTTCGCTTTTCTATAAATAATATTTTCTTTTCTGCCAGCCCGTTTAGTTGGGCTGCTGTGGCACCAGATTTTTTTAGTAGTTCTGTTTGGGTTACTTCGCCGCTTATTTTAATCAGGTGCAAGTAGGCCAGCAGCAGTTCCATTTGTTTGGGTGCTTTGCTCCAGTTGTTGAGCAGGCCGCTCAGAGCTGTTTCCTGCTCGTATTGCGGGTTTAGTATAATGAAATTCTCTTTTTTTGTCTTGTATCTTTCGCTTAAGGCCTCCCACACAATGCACACTTTTTTATCGATGAGCTTTTTTATTACGGGATATACATGCGCTACATCCAGTACTTGCTGTACTTCGGTTAGGTTCAATTGTTTTTTTATCAGCAAGGCTTCTGCTACCACATATTCTTCGTTATTCAGTGAGCTAAAGTCGTCGCCATACTCATCGTTGAACAATAAGATGGTTTCGCTGCTTAACTTAAAATGCGCAGGGAGTGCTGCTGCCATTACTTCGCCTTCGCTGCACATGTAGTAGTTGCTCATCCAGTTCCATAGCTGTAATTGTTGCGGGTACAATACCGGCTCATCGTCCAACACATTCAGGATATCTTTTGTGTTATAAGATGGTGCGATGGTAGTGATGGTTTTTATGATGCCTGCATAGCGTTTGTTTTTGCCCAGCACTACTTCTACCCTGCAGCCTTGTTTTACTTTACTGGTAAATATATAGGGTATGGCGTAAGTGTACGTGGTGGGTAATGCTAATGGAAGGATTACTTCTGCAAAGGAAGTGGTGCCCCCGTCTCCGCTAACTAGCAAAGGGTAATTTGACGAGCCTGCTTCTGTACTATCCATCATCAAAATTTTAAACCTTAATTTATATGTATCCGATTATCTTATAGCTCTATATCCAATCACTAACGCCTATCTACCTAGTGGTAAAAGCTGATTTAAAAAACAACTGTACAAAAGTGCGACGCCTATCAAGGTGCACATAGCTGCTGTATTGGCCGGGGCAAAAATTGTATTTCTTTATTGCAAAGATGGTGATTGTTTTATCCATGCGGCGTTATAAAATAGCAGCTTTTGCTCCATGATGTTGTACACTTTTTCTTTTAACGCCTTTACATCTTTTAACGTTAAGCCTTCTACACTTATTTCGTCTAAATAAATGGCCCTCGATTTGCCTGGTGTTAATGATAAAACAGTTTTGTAGTTCATACGGTTGTAAGTATCTAAAAATAATATGGGCTTAATGGGCGTTTGTGTTTGGATGGCTACCCTAAATGCGCCATCGAAAAATTCTTTTAATGGCTGGTATGTTTCATTAAATGTGCCTTCGGGTGCAATAGCAACTGAAATATTTTTTTTGATAACGGCTTTTAATTGCCTTACACTAGCGGTTCTTTTTGCTATGCTGCCCCTGTCTACCAATACTACTACATATTTATAAATGAAACCGAATAGCGGCACTTTCGCTATTTCGGCTTTGCCCAATATCCTAAAATGCTGGTGGCGGAATACTTTCATCAATACAGGTATATCCATGTAAGAAATATGGTTGAACAGAAATACGTATTGTTTGCTCCTGTCATGTGGCATTTCGAAAATATTTTTATGATTGATACCCCATAATACGAAAGCGATATCTGCCCACAATTGGCACAGCTTGTATATTATATTGCCTCCTTTTACTTTACCGAAGAACGATGCAATGATTATAAAAGGGAATAAAACCAGCATAATGGTTACAAAAACCAGCAGCCCATATATAGAAAAGATAGCTTTTAATAAAGCAGATACATATTTCATAACTAAAAGCGAATATAATGTGTTTACTTTTTTAAGTACTATTTGAATGGATTTTATGATTTTTTTACTGAGTTTTACACCTAAAATGGCTAAAACTCAATATAGAAAGGGTGTTTGATAAAAAACGTGAATAGAAAATAATCAATTTAATTGTAAAACCCTTACCTTCGCCGTCCTAAATTTGGTATTATGTTAGCAGTAGTAAAAATAGCTGGTCAGCAATTTAAAGTCAAAGCGGGCGATAGCTTATACGTGCCGCACATTGAAGGCAAAAGTGGTGACACGGTAGAGTTTGCAGAAGTACTTCTGACAGATGATGCTGGTTCAATAACAATTGGCGCCGATGTAAAAGCAATAGTTAAAGCAGAGATCCTTAGCGGCCTTATACAAGGCGACAAAGTGATTGCGTTTAAAATGAAAAGAAGGAAAGGCTTTCGTAAAAAGCACGGGCACCGCACGCACTATACACACATTAAAGTGTTAGGCATAGCTTAATTAATTTTAGGCAGGATGGTGCATAGCCCATATATTTTAATGGCTATGATTATAAATAATAAAAAGTAATTTAAGATGGCACATAAAAAAGGCGAAGGTTCGGTTAAGAACGGCCGTGACTCGCAAAGCAAAAGATTAGGCGTTAAGATTTTTGGTGGCCAACCAGCTCTTGCTGGCAACATCATCGTCCGTCAACGTGGCACTGTTTATCACCCTGGTAAAAATGTTGGAGTTGGAAAAGACTTTACCATTTTTGCATTGACTGATGGCATTGTAGAATTTAAAAAAGGCAAGGGAGATAAAAGCTTTATTTCTGTCAGTGAGGCTGTAGAAATGGCATAGATAATTAAAGTTTTTTTTGGTGGGTAAAAAAATGTTTTTACTTTTAAGTATTATTTACTAACCAATTAAATTTTAAAGATCATGGCAACTGCAAAAAAAGCTGCAAAAAAAGCTGCTCCTAAAAAAGCCGCACCAGCAAAAAAAGCTGCTCCTGTAAAGAAAGCCGCACCGGCAAAAAAAGTAGCTCCTGCAAAGAAAGCTGCTGCTCCTGCTAAAAAGGCTGCACCTGTAAAGAAAGTCGCTGCTCCAGCTAAAAAAGCTGCTCCTGCAAAGAAAGCTGCTCCTGCAAAAAAGAAGTAGTAATACTTTTTAAAGCAAAACTAATAACAAAGTCCTGGCAAGTTGCCGGGACTTTTATTTTTGTGTAAGCCCTACCACAAATTGTATTTATTGTTGCAAATTTTATTACCATTACACTATTAACTACACTCTTTACTTATTATTTTTGAAGTATGGATAATTACCAGATAGCAGGCTCCTTCTCACTCTTAGCCAAATTGACAGACATACATGGCGAGAATAGTTTTAAAGCAAAGTCGTATGCAAGCGCAGCTTTTACCATTGAAAAATTACCCATACAATTAAACGAAACACCGCACGAAAAAATATTCAGCATTAAGGGCATTGGAGAATCTACCGGTAAAAAAATAATTGAATTATTGACAACCGGCGTATTAAATGCGCTGGAAGAAATGATTGCGAAAACACCGCCAGGCGTAATGGAATTGTTGAATATAAAAGGCATTGGACCAAAAAAAATTGCAACTATCTGGAAAGAAATGGAGATAGAAAGTGTGGGTGAATTGTTATATGCCTGCAAAGAAAACCGATTAAAATTATACAAGGGCTTTGGTGAAAAAACTCAGGATAATGTTATAGAAACAATTGAATTTTATTTAAAGAGCAAAGGCAGTTTTTTATTTTCGCAGCTACATTTGATGGCTGATACCGTTAAAATTTTTTTTGAAAAAATATTTTTAACAAATAAAATTGAGCTGGTTGGAGCCTATAAAAGACAGTTAGAAATTATACATGAATTACAAGTTGTAATTGATGATACTACAGAAAATATTGAGGATAAATTATTAAGCGTAACAGATTTTGAATTGGTAGAAAAGAACCTGCACAATCTTTTATACAGGGCTTCTGTTGGCCTAAAAATCCGTGTGTATGGCTGTGATGCAAAGCCTTTGATGCAGCAAGTATTCTTTACTAACTGCAGTAAAGAATTTGGCGAAGCCTTTACACAACAATATCCTGCAATTGATTATGCTACCTGTGAAAATGAAGAAGCTATTTTTACAAAAGCTAACCTACACTTTATACCCGCATGCCAGCGGGAAACTATACATGTTATTGATAAAGCGATGCATGCACCATTACCTGCATTGCTGCAACCAACAGATATTAAAGGCATCATACATAGCCATAGCGATTGGAGCGATGGCAACTACACCATTGAAGAGATGGCGAAACACGCTATCAGCAAGGGTTTTGAGTACCTGGTAATAAGCGACCATAGTAAAAGTGCCTTTTATGCCAATGGCTTAAAAGAAGACAGGATACTACAGCAGCATTTATATGTGGATGAACTCAATGCAAAACTGGCACCTTTTAAAATATTTAAAAGTATTGAGAGTGATATATTAAATGATGGCAGCCTGGATTATAGCAACGCCATCTTATCAACCTTTGATTTGGTGATAGCTTCTGTGCACTCGAATTTAAAGATGAGCGAAGACAAAGCAATGATGCGGCTGATCAATGCGATTGAAAACCCTTACACAACAATTTTAGGACACATGACGGGGCGCTTATTATTAAGCCGTAAGGGCTACCCTATTGACCATAAAAAAATTATTGATGCTTGTGCAGCCAACAACGTAGTAATAGAGCTTAATGCGCACCCTAGCCGCTTAGACATGGATTGGCGGCACATTGATTATGCGATGGGAAAGAATGTACTCATTTCTATTGACCCTGATGCGCATTCGCTGGATGGCTTTGGTGATATCCTTTATGGTGTGTTAGCTGCGCAAAAAGCGATGGTAAGCAAGGTGCATAACCTGAGTAGTTTTGGGTTGAAAGAGTTTGAAGGTTATCTTTCTGGTAAGCTGAGCCGGAGAGCTTTTCTTTAATTAAAAAATAAGCATTAAGAATTTTTTAGAATTGTAGATTATGCTTTTAATGCAGGCTTTTTTCTTTATAAATTAATTACCAATTACTACAACTTATCGAAGTAAGATAATAAGCACTTGTAAGTTTCAATAATTCTATTTCACCTTAACCTTATGGCTTAAGCTTTGCTGCAAATTGTTTGCTTACAAATTATTATAGCGTTAAAACAATCCAAATAATAAGCATCCTATCCAACCCCAAAGAATTTTTAATTCAAAGTCGTTATTTTAAGGGACGCTCTGCATTTTACTTCACCCCCGCCCCCTCTCTCCAAGGGAGATGAGAGCGTAACCCTCCAGGGCAAAACGAATAACATAACGGCATTGATTCCTAATTAATAATTTTTAATTCTTAATTCAGCTTCAAACCACATTCAAACTTCCCTCATCCACCAACGGCAGCTTAACGTAAAAGCTTGTACCCTCGCCTTCTTTTGTTTCAAACCATATATCGCCTTTACTTTGCTCTACTATACCTTTGCACATGGCTAAGCCTAAGCCCGTGCCAGATGTTTTTGTGGTAAAGTTTGGCGTAAATATTTTGGGCTGCATGGCTTCGGCAATGCCGTTGCCATTGTCTTTTATCGTTATCAGTATCGTATCATCTTGCAGCAATTCGTTTATCTCT
>JAYVUJ010000342.1:0-5982 GCA_043788035.1 Ferruginibacter sp.
TATCTTCTATGAAAGGATTTTTGTGTTGATACACCGAATATCTATAGTACCTGCTATGCGCATCGAAACGGCTATGTGCATTGGCTGCCACTTGATATATACGCTTTACTACAATATCGGTTGGAAGGATTGCATTTAGGTTATAGGTTATATTATTTAATACTTCCTGGCTAGGCAAGCTTACCGCGTCAAAGTGAAAATAGTTGCTTAATGCATGTACGCCCGCGTCTGTACGAGAGGAACAGGTAAGGCTGATATATTGTTTAAAAAAAACCTTAAGTGCATTTTCTATTTCTGCTTGTATAGAATTAGCATTCTGTTGAATTTGAAAGCCGGCATACTTAGTGCCTTTATAAGCCACTTCTATAAAATAACGTAACATTTAGGGTGGTATTTGTTATAAGTTATCAATGCCGTATCATTACTTTAAAACGCTCTGTGTAATATGCATCTGTTAGCTGAGTCTGAAGCATCTGGTAATTATGCGAATCTGATACAAAAGGATAAGCAGCATCAAAAAAACTATACTTATCGGCATCTTTTAAAAACAATACACTTAAGTTTTTTATTTGCTCTGTAGAAAAACATTTTACTTTAAATGTTTTTTTAGCAATGGCAATCATTTTATCTGAATTATCTGCTGCTGCCATTTTTTTACGGAGCTTCAAAAAATCTTCATCGCCCGCAAAGCTTATGCAATCAGAATTTACCATTGGGGATTTAGCCGTGTATTGTTGACCAATTGTATCCAGGATGTTTTGTTGAACCGTTGCATTTGAATTTGGAACTTCAATTTCTAAAAACTTAGCATCCCTTTTTTCTGGAGCTGCCACAATCTCAGCTCTATTTTCCGGGGCTTTTACTTTTTCTTGTAATTTTATGGTTGTATCGTATTTCGTGGGCGTGCTTACAAGCGATTCATTATCTGGTAGTATTAAAATACTTATTGTATCCATAATTCCACTTACTGTATCAACATAAACCATTTGTGTGCCTTCGGCTGATTTGGTGGTATTTTTTTTTAAGACAGGCGTTACAATTATAGGTGGGGAAGGTAAAACATCCGTCGCTTTTTCGTTTATGGGTTCAGCAGCCTGTTCCGTAACTTTCTTTTCTGTTTGAAATTTTTCTTTTACAGGCTCTACAACTTTTTGTGGCTGTATTACTGCTTGTTGGGCTGCTACTTTTTTTAAAGGCTCGTTTTGCTTTATGGTAGGGTCATCAACAACTGTCGAAAGCATATTTGAAAATGTATCTGGCTTACTGTCTGCAACTGTAGGCTGTGCAGGCGTTTTTCCTGGTTCATCTGCCATTACAACATTCAATGTTTGCAAATTAAAAAATCCCCAGCCTTTTTCTCCAAAATTTTTAAGCAGGTACCCGTAATCTTTTTCTTGTACTATAAAGCGAATATTTTGCTCTGCCCACTCATTTTTTGGAAAACCAATGACGAAAGCATAAAAGCCAGCTTTCAATTTTGATATAATCAAATAACCTGAAGCTGAAGAGCTGTATATTTTTTTATCAAACTTTACGTAAAAGGGCTGCTTATTATCTGTTTGTATGTAAACGAAATGATTTTGCTGGGCTTGTATTTTTAAAGAAATTAAAAGGCAAAAAGAGAGAAAAATAAACTGAAATTGCTTCATGCTATGTTATGCTTTGACTGCGAAAATACTTATTATAGTGATGGTTTCACCAATAATACAAAAAATGGTTTGATTTTAACCGCACAAAGTTATTTTTGTACTCACTAAATTATTTATATGAAAAAAATGTTTTTTTGTCTCGCACTATTTGCCTGTGCAACAATTGCTAAAGCGCAATCAACTGCCGAAGCACCAGATTCCTCATGGCAGAAAATATACCGCGGAAGTAACCCAAAGATAAATGACCTGGTACATACTAAATTGGATGTAAAATTTGACTATGAAAAAGCCTGGATGTATGGAAAAGAATGGCTCACCCTCAAGCCACACTTTTATACTACAGATTCTTTAACACTAGATGCAAAAGGAATGGATATAAAGGAAGTATCCATTATAAAAGGCAATACTAAAACTGCATTAAAATATAAGTATGATAGCTTGCAGCTGTTTATTAAACTTGATAAAAGTTATAAAAGTGGTGAAAACTATACAGTTTATATAAATTACATAGCAAGGCCTAACGACCTGAAAGTAGCAGGTAGCGCAGCTATAACTGATGCGAAAGGGCTATATTTTATCAACCCCAAAGGAGAAGATAAAGACAAACCAACACAAATTTGGACACAAGGCGAAACCGAATCCAATAGCGTATGGATGCTAACAATCGATAAGCCTGACCAAAAAAGCACCGAGGAAATTTACATGACTGTACCTGCAAAATATGTAACCTTAAGCAATGGGCTATTAATTAGCCAAAAGAAAAATACAGATGGTACCAGGACCGACTATTGGAAAATGGAACTGCCGCATGCACCTTATTTATTTTTTATGGGCATAGGCGATTTTGCTATTGTAAAGGATAAATACAAAACAATGGCGGTTGATTATTATGTTGAGAAGAAATATGAATCGGTTGCCAAAAAAATATTTGGCAACACGCCAGAAATGATTGGATTTTATGAAAAGATTTTAGGCGTTGCTTACCAATGGCCAAAGTATGACCAAATTGTGGGAAGGGACTATGTAAGCGGTGCTATGGAAAACACAAGTGCAACCCTGCACCAGGAAAGTGCTTACCAAAATGCAAGGCAATTGGTAGATGGCAATAGATGGGAAGAAACTATTGCGCATGAACTATTTCACCAATGGTTTGGTGACCTTGTTACCGCGGAAAGCTGGAGCAACCTTACCGTTAATGAAAGCTTTGCTAATTATAGTGAATATTTATGGGATGAACATAAATATGGCAAAGATGCTGCTGATGAACATAACCTGGAAGACATGCAAGGCTACCTGCAAAGCAATAGCGAGAATAAAGACCTAGTGCGTTTTTACTATTCCAACAAAGAAGATATGTTTGATGCTGTTAGCTATAACAAAGGGGGGCGCATTTTAAATATGCTGCGTACCTATGTTGGCGATGACGCATTTTTCAAATCGCTGAATACTTATTTAACCACCAATAAATTTAAGACGGGTGAAGCAGGACAACTACGTTTGGCTTTTGAGGAGGTTACCGGTCAAGATATGAACTGGTTTTGGAACCAATGGTATTATGGCAATGGCCACCCCAAATTAAAGATTGATTATGTGTATGATGATGCCGCTGGAAAGGCTAAGGTGATTATTGAACAAACACAAAAAGCAGGAAATATTTTTCGTTTGCCAATAACTATTGATGTGTATAATGGCACTATTAAAACAAGTAATAAAGTTTGGGTAGAAAATAAGATTGATTCGTTTACTTTTAGCTATAATAAGTGCCCTGACCTTATTAATGTTGACGCAGATAAGGCTTTGCTGTGCGAAAAAACTGATAATAAAAGCGCTGCAAATTATATACATCAATACAAGTATGCGCCAAATTATTTAGACAGGAAAGAAGCGCTGGATTATTTCAGTAAAAATAATATGGCAGAACTTAGCCTTGGATTAAATGATAAGTTTGCAGGCTTGCGTAAGTTTACTATCGGCAAAATTGCTAAAGCTAAAATAAATAGTGTTGCCGTTGTTACTAAAGCGATAGAAACCATAGCTAAGCAGGATAAAGACAAAAAAACACAGGCTGCAGCATTAACCTACCTGGCCGCTAAAGCTGATGCCCAATACCTGCCTTTATTTACAAAATATGTTGGAGACTCTTCTTATAGCGTTGCCGGCGCTGCACTGGATGGACTTACAACTTTAGAGCCAGCTAAAGCTTATGAGTTAGCTAAAAAATATTCCGGTGATGCCAAAGAAGGCTTAGGTGATGTTATTAATAAAATAATGATTACACAGGGTACTGAAGCCGACTTTGATTTTATTGCCAACCTCTATAAAGAAGCAGCACCCGGACAAGAAAAAGTTGGTATGACGGATGGCTTTATTACCTATCTTTTAAATGTAAATGACAATACTAAAATTAAAAAAGGCATCGACTATATTTTTGAATTTAGGAACCTGATACCAGAGCAATACCGAAGCTTTATTGACCCCGGTTTAAAAAAGAGCTTTGATAAATTAAGTAAAGCAAAAGGAACTGAAATTGAAACATATATCAGCACTGCTTTTAAATAAGTTTACCCTGCACATAAAAAATCCCAACCGTTAAAAGTTGGGATTTTTTATGTGCCATTTTTATTTTATTACCAGCTACCGCTTGATCCGCCACCGCCAAAACTACCACCACCGAATCCTCCAAAACCGCCACCCCCGGAACTTCCTCCGCCACCGCCAAAACCACCACCGCCTCTTCCGCCGCCGCCAATAAGGCTGCCAAGGATAAAGGCGCCAGTATTACTCATCATAGAACCGCCTCCTCCACCTCTGCTGCCAGAACTTATAGCTAAAAAGACGATGATTATGATAACGAAAAAGATAATTTTAATAAGCCCGGAGCCCGACTGCTTGCCCTGCTTATTATAATTGTCGGTTGCTTTAAATTCTCCCTTTGTTGCTTGGATGATAGCATCGGTTCCTTGGTTTATGCCAGCGTAATAATCGTTGCCTTTAAAATCAGGAACTATAATATTATCTATTATTTGCTGGCATACTACATCTGGCAAAGCTTTTTCCAGTCCATACCCTGGCGAAATATTTAGTTTCCTATCTTCTACAGAAATTAATAATATTACGCCATTGTTAGTTTTTTTATTGCCTACGCCCCATTTTCTTCCTAAATCAATGGCAACATCTGCCACATCTTTACCGCCCAGGTTGGGAACAATAACTACTGTTACCTGATTGGTAGTCGTATCATCAAACTTATACAATTTAGTTTCTAAAGCTATAGTTTGTTCTGCCGTCAAAATATTGGCAAAATCATTTACAAGCTTTGGAGGATTAGGTGGCGTATTAATTACTTTATCAATAGAAAAATTTTGCCCTTGCTGTGCGAAAGCAAAAAAAGAAATAAAGAAGAACAGTAATATTGAAGTGATTTTTTTCATGCCCTATCCCTATAAGGGATATTTTTTTTATTTTAAGGTTGCGCCTTTTGTGGAGGCTACAATTATTTACTTGCCAAATACAATATCATCAGGCAATTCATTCTTATCGGTGGCAGCGTCGTATGGAAACTTTTCTTTTAAAGTCTGCCCAATATGAAGGATACATTTTTCTATTCCATTACTGATATTTTCTTTTGAAAATTCGCCTATCATTTCTTTTACTGCATTGTTCCAATAATCTGCACCAACCCTTTTATAAATGCCTTCATCGCCAAACAAAGCCAGTTCTTTATCCTTCATAGCTATATACAAAAGCACTGCATTACGTTCATCCGTTTTTTCCATGCTTAATTTAAAAAAAATTTCCGCTGCCCTATCAATTACATTTACCATAGAATTGTGGCTTTCTACATAAATCCTTATCTCGCCGCTTGTTTCTTTCTCAGCGGTACGTATAGCCTGCACAATCTGCTCTTTATCTTCGGCAGAAAAAAATTCTGTATGCTTGTGTAAAAAAGAAAATATTCCCACGGTTACTTATTAAAATTTTATTTCTACTGATTTGTCTGCCCCAGCATCTGCTTGAAACCCATCCTTTGCTTTAAAACCTAAAAGGCCTGCTACTATTTTTGTCGGAAAGCTTCTTACTGAACTATTATAATCCTGGATGGACACATTAAAATCTTTCCGGGCAATTTTAATACGCCTTTCGGTTCCTTCTAATTGAACCTGCAAACCTCTAAAAGCAGCGGCACCCTGTAGTTCCGGATATTTTTCTACTGTAATTAATAAGCGGTTGGTAGCAGCAGCCAAGCCATCCTGAGCTGCGCCCTGCTGGTTAAACTTCTCCGCTGTTATATCATTGCCCGTAACATTTATTGATGTAGCCTTAGCCCTTGCTT
>JAYVUJ010000343.1:0-2079 GCA_043788035.1 Ferruginibacter sp.
AATATAGAATACTGGCCTGGTGCTGTAACAGTAAAAGTTGGTGATGTTGATTTATCCTGCCAAAGATAATTATCGTAGATACCCGGGTTTAAAACAAGTTTATCTCCTGCACACAAGGTGTTCAATTTGCCAAGGTCTGGTTGCAATGGCATTGGCAGTACAGTAGCGGTAACCAGCACCGGTGCACTTTCGCAGCTTCCACTGCTGGCGGTAACATAATAGTCAGTAGTGGTATTTACAGATGGGTTATAAGCAGAGCCGGTTGCTATCATTGTTTTTAAATCTGTACTGCTGTACCATTTTAAGGTACTGGCACCGCTTGCATTTAAAGAAATTTCTCCACCGCCACATCGCTGGTTGCTACGTGTTACGGGTGCAGCAATAGAAGTAGCAATGGTAATAGCGGCATTGCTGTAGCCGCCAGTTAAACAAGCCGTGGTGGCAACTGTATAAGTAACAGTATACATGCCTGCTGTACTTTTTAATAAATCAATATAACCTGTACTGGCATTGATAAATAAGCCAGCTTCCGATGAAAAAGACCCGCCGCCGCTAAACCCTGCAGATAGCACAGGTAAAGGATTTGCGCTCCCCGTACAAACAGGTGAAGCGTAGGAAAATGTTGTAACAGCAACAGCTGGCTTATTGATGGTGATACTGGCAGTGCTAAAATCTGCAAAGGCACAAACAGGTGCAGGTAGAGCGTATTTTACAATGTAGGTACCCGCTGTACTAGTTAAAGGATCTATTGCACCGGTGCTATTATTTAAAGATAAACCGGCAGCAGATGAGTAGGTGCCACCTTGTACAAAGCCTGTTGCGGCGATGGGCAAAACCTTTGCGCTGCCAGTGCATACAACAGCCGGAATGTAACTGAAAGCCGATACCTGAACGGTAACAGGAATAACGGTTGCAGTGATAGTTGCAACCGGGCTTGCACAATTGCCCGCATTATCGGTTACATAAAAAACGGTGGTTGCATTAATGGCTGGCAGGTAGGTTGTTCCCACTGCCAACAAATTGGTAAGACCTGCATCTGCATACCATTTTATTGTGCCTGTGCCGGTGGCATTTAAAGTAATAACACCATTGCCACATCGCTGGCTGCTCTTGGTAATCGGTGCTACCGGCGGTGCAGCGATAGTGATGTCGGCCTTGCTGCTGCCTGCTGTTGTACATGAGGTTGCATTTACTGTGTAGGTAACAGAATATGCTCCGGGGGTACTTGTTGTTATGTCAATGTTGCCAGTTGCTGTATTTATAACCAGGCCTGTAGTGGAAGAAAAAGAACCGCCTGTTGTAAACCCCGGCGACAGCGATGGCAAAGGATTTGCGCCACTTGTGCAAACAGGTGAAGTATATGAAAAAGTAGTTACTGTTGAGATAGCTTTACTGATGGTAATGGTAGTGTTGCTGCTGCCTGCAGATGCACAAGCCGAGGCCGCTACACTATATTTTACTATGTATGTTGCGGGCGTACCCGCTGCCGGATTAATTACACCAGTTGTACTATTTAAAGATAAACCAACAGCGGATGAATATATTCCGCCCTGTACAAAACCTGTAGCTGTTACAGGGCTTATACTTATGCTACCTGCACATACCGAAGCAGGGGTATAACTAAAGTCTGTTACCTGTGCTGTTATGGGTAAAACAGTGGCAACAACACTGGCAACAGGGCTTATACAGGCACCCAATGTATTGATTGCATAAAAAGTTGTAGTGGCATTAATGACAGGTGAATAAGAGCTGCCCTGCGATAATAAATTAGTAAGGCTGGCATCTGAATACCATTTTACTACAGCTGTTGCGGCGGCACTTAAAGTAACGGAGCCATTACCACAACGCTGAATACCATTGGCGACCGTGGCTGCCGGCGGCGATGTGATAGTGAAAAATGTATTGCTGTTACCTGCTGTTGTGCAGGGTGTTTGTGCAACAGTATAGGTAACGGTATAAGTACCGGCTGTACTTGTTTTTAAATCAATAACACCGGTTGCCGCATTGATAGAAAGGCCTGCTGATGAAACAAACAAACCCCCTGTTGCGAAGCCTGCAGACGTTACCGGTGCAAGCGTA
>JAYVUJ010000344.1:0-5363 GCA_043788035.1 Ferruginibacter sp.
ACAAACTGTGCTATGTATTTATCATTATATATATAATTTAAACGGGCAAAATAAGATTCATTTGCACCATTGCCCCGGTAGCTTGAAGTGGTTTGCGTAAGAGGTGCAGCAACGCTAAGCTCTTGTACCGAGTTGGTAGAATAACCCTGCCCGTTACCGCTTAAGCCCTGGTAAGCATAGTATTGTGCCTCATGCCCTGCCATTACCGTTATTGCATGCGCTTTTATTTTATAATCATATTGAACCCTGGTATTTAAAGATACCCAATAATTATTGCTACTACCCCTTGACCCTACAGTATTTGGGTTTACATAAGCCCCAATAGTATAAGAGGGGTTAAATGTAAAATTATTGTTAAACGTATAATTGCCGTTTACTTCGGTATGCCACACCAGGTTTTTAACCGGAGTAATATCAAAATTAAGGCCACCTATAATACCAAAAGAAGTGTTGTAGTTGTTATTTAAAGACGCCACCGCAACAGGGTTTGTGGTAGCGTATTGTGCCTGCGCCAGGCTAGGCCCCCCAAAAGTACCATCCGGATTTTTTACAGGGATAGTAGGGTTTTGGCCAAGCGCCAAATTTATAATATTGCCCTGAAAAGTATTTACTTTTTCTTTTGTTGCAAAAGAACTTAAATTAGCACCAAACTTAAGCCATTTAGTGGCCTGGTTTGTTAGGTTTAGCCTTATGGACCCTCTTTGAAAGCCAGACCCAAGTGCCACACCATCCTGATTAAGGTAATCGCTTGAAAAATAGAAAGTAGATTTATCAGTACCCCCGCTCAAAGACAGGGAATGTTTTTGCATAGTGGTCGGACGAAATAATTCATTTTGCCAATTTGTGCCAGGTCCAAGTAAGGTAGGGTCAGCTAATTCAGGCGGCTGAACGCCTACCAAACCGAGCTTTTGAAGCTTTTGGATATAAAGCGCATATTGAGTCAGGTTCATTACAGGTAAAGCATTTGGCCTTTGCTGAAATGTTTGCGCCTCGCTTGCATTTATTTTTGTAAGCCCAGCCTTGCCTTGTTTGGTAGTAATCATTAATACGCCATTGGCACCCGCGGAACCATAAATAGACGTTGCCGCCGGGCCTTCAAGCACGCTTATATTTTCAATATCATCTGGGTTTATGCCTGCAAGCTCATTACCAATGCTTGGGTTAGAATTATACGCTCCGCCAGATGGGACACCCGGCCTAATCTGCACGCCATCAACAACATATAAAGGCTGATAATTACCAGTTACGGTACTAATGCCCCTAATAATTACCGAAGCACCAGCACCCGGCGCACCACTTGTTTGAGATACATACACATTGGGCGATTTTCCCTGCAAAGCTTCATCCAGCGTTACATTGACAGTTCTTTGCAGGTCGCTGCTCGAAATATTTACCACGGCGCTGCTGAGGTCAGATTTTTTCATTTTACCATAACCCACAACAATCAATTCATTCATGTTAGATACTTCAAGGCTTAAAGTAACAGCAAGGCTTGTTTTATTTTTAACAGGCACTTTCAATGTTTTAAAGCCAACATAGCTAAAATTTAAGACTGCATTTTCTGAAACAGCAATAGAAAAGTTACCATTAGCATCAGTACTTACAGAAACTTTTTGGCCTACTACCGTAACATTTACACCCACCATCGGGATACCTTTTTCATCTGTTACCCTACCAGAGATTTGCCTGTCTACACTAGCATTTACTGGTGGCGCGTTAGAAGGCTTTACTTCTTCTTTGCTTTTAATAATGATAGCCTTTTCGGTAATTGTAAAGTTTAAAGGCTGATCCTTAAAACATACTTCCAATACTTGCTCAATCGATGCATCTATAACATCAATATCGAACTTTTTGGCCTGTTTTAATAATTCATCCTGGTAAAAAAACTGGTATCCCGTTTTTCGATGGATTTCTTTAAATACCTTTTCAAGAGAGGTATTTTTTTGAGAAATAGAAATATTTTGTGCATTTCCCTTAGCACCTACCTGCAGGCAAGCTGCAAATAGTAAAACAGCAGTCAATTTCATAACTAGCAGTGTTTTGTTGGTAATTGCCATACCCCGGGCGAGGCGTGGCAAAGAACACGATTTTTTCATACTTTTGTTGAGTTTGGTTTAAACATTTAGCAATCATTCCTTTGTTTGTAATTATGGATGTACCAACTATTACCCAGGGACGCCGCAAACGTTCCTGGTCTTTTATTGGCAACCCGTAAAATTTTTATTTTATTTAAATTAAATTAGTGATTATATAATTGGCTTTTCTTTAATGTTTAGTGTTTATCAGTTTTATGATAGCACTACAAGCTTTCTGCCATCTATTTTAAACCGCACACCACCAGACTGCATAATTTTTAGTACCTGCAAAATATCATTGCTCCTGTTAACCACGCCAGTAAAATGGCCAGATGGTATTTTGCCTTCGTAAACAACATCAACATCGTACCACCTTGAGATTTGCCGCATAACAGTTTTTATGTCGAGCCCGTTAAACTGGAACAGACCATTCTTCCACGCCATCACTTCTTCAAGTTCTGCAGCAGCCACTTTAATTTCAGATGATTCGTTTATAACAGATTGCTGGCCTGGCACCAACATTTTATGCAAATATCCTTTGGTTACTTTTACTGAGCCTTCCAACAAAGTTGTCCGCATAGCGGTTTCATCATCATACGCCATAATATCAAAGTGTGTCCCTAGCACCTGCACTTCCATATCTTTAACGGTAATCTTAAATGGTTTAGCTGCATTTTTAGCAACTTCAAAATATACTTCGCCGGTAACTGATACGTTACGTTCGTTTCCTTTAAACACAGTAGGAAAATGTATGGAAGAAGATGCGTTAAGCCAAACCTTGCTTCCATCTGGCAATATTAATTGGTACTGGCCGCCGTTGGGTGTACTAAGGGTGTTATAACTAACAGGCTGATTATTTTCATCCGCTGCTTTATAAGCAACCGTGGCGGTATTTAACCTCATTATTTTTACATTGCCTTGCTTTGCCAATGTGCCCTGGTGGGTTGAATCCAGGATGATAGCAGAGCCATCAGCCAGGGTGAGGACTGCCTTATACCCGCCAGCAGCAATAACTTTATTAAAAGGTTTTGCAGCACCGGATTGTACAATTTGTTGAGGCAGTTGTTTAGGTTGAAGCAAAAAATATACAGCGCCCGATAATATAAATAAAATAACCGAAGCTGCGGCAGTCCATAAAGAATAATGAGGGCGGCGAAGGATTTCGGTGGATTTAAAAGATAAAACTGCAGCAGCCGTTTTATGGTTAAATATATTAGCAATAATTTGCTGCGATTGTGCTTCGTTAAAAATAGTATCGTTACTATTGAATCTTTGCCATGTGGACTGCAACAGTATTTTTAATTGTATATCATTACCACTTTGCACCAACAATCCCATCAACTCGTCCCGCTCGGCTGAGGTAGCTATTTTATCAAAATAAACCTGTAGTAAATAAGTTAGCCTTAATTCGCTCATAATAATAGGTTGTGAGCAATTGCTGAATTTACATGTAGCAACGTCCTAAAAGTACAAGACAATCGAAATTAAAAAAAGAGGTAATGGAATAAAAAATATTTATTTTAAATACTGGCTAAACATAAGCAGGAAGAGCCCAAGGTTTGTGCGAAGATGATTTTTTAAAAACCGAAGAGCCAGGACCATGTGTTTTTTTACTGTTTCAAGAGAAATATTTAATTCGCTTGCAATTGCTTGCTGCCTCATGCCGTCCATCCTGCTAAGCAGGTAAACCTTTTGTTGTTGGGGCGGAAGCAAGGCTACCGCTTTGTCTATTTTATTAATGGATATCAATGCATTAGTTTCTTCGTCATTTTCAATTGAAGCGGCTCTCACAACCGACTCTACCCATTCTTTCTGGCGCATTTTTTCGCGGGCAATTTGTTTTAAGCAATTAAAAGCGTGGTTTTTAGCAACTACAAAAAGGTAGGCATTAAAACAATCAATGTCAGCAAGGCTGCTTCTATTAATCCATATTTTTAAAAATACATCCTGCACTATTTCCTGGGTAATCCGTTCTGATTCAGTAAGCCTCATTATGAATTCACCTAGTTGATGGTGGTACCTATCAAATATCTGCCTGAAGGCTTTTTCATTGCCCTCTGCTACTTTGGTAAGTAATTCCTTAATGTTATTTACTGGCTGTTGGTGCAAGATGGTCATCGTTTAAAATAGTAAAAAAGCAGCTACAAATGTGCAATTTAACAATGGCGGCGCAGCAATAAACTACAGTATATTATGTGGATAGATAGTTGTTTTGGCATTTCAATCATTTTAAAACCTACTTAATGAGTACAAGCTTCAAGAATAAAATTAATCATAATTAAAACTAAAATTAACATAAATATATTTTTGATACTTTTTTATCTGATATAAGTAATTTTTATCCTCTTTAGAGAGTGATAAAATATTACGATGCCATTTTTTCAACACTGCTTTTAAAAGTAAATGCACTTTAGTTGCCATAATACGGGAGCACTTGGCGGGCTAAAAAATCATTAAATAAAAAACCAGAAAAAGCTAAAAAATGCTTGTTTACGGTGTGGTGGTGCAAATAAGAATTAAGGTTATGTTTTAAAATTAGAATGATCGGAACATATTAGAAGATGATTTTTGTTTAAAGTGGTTTTTCATAAGTATTATTAGAGCTTATTATGAAGTTACTTAAATCAAAAATGGTAAATAGTTGAAATAGGTAGTCTTTTGAAATCCTAGCAAAATTGTGTTCAATAGCTTTTTTATAAAATAGAATATTTAATAGTCAGATAAAATGATTTATAGAAATAAAAATTAAAAATTCCAATCCTTCTGTAAACAATATTTTATTAGATATTTTCCCTTTAATCAATCTAATAAGTTTAATTAATAATAACCTATAAATTTGATCAATGGATTTGGTAGTAAAGCATCCCTTTAAATTATTGAAAACCAATGGTGTTTTTTTCGAACATCTACCTCCAATAGCATAAATCGGCAAGTAGTACCAATTTTAAAAAACACTTTACCACCATTGAAAATGGAAAAAGAATTAGAAAAGTTAGCACCATCAAAAAGATCAGCAGCAAAGACAATGTTTGCTACTTTTATGATATTGAAAGACGCGGGCGGACATGTTACACGGCTTTTATTAATTTCTACATCGTCAGTCCCAAGAAAAAATAGACTGGTATCATAGCCGTTTTTACACATCAATGCAATCCATTCATAATCAGATGACTTGGAAAGGTTGCTTTCAATCATGAAGTCTTTTCTTTCGGAAATTAATATAGCCATCCTTTCCCTGGAAAGCTGCTCTGCTCTGGCTATATTTTCTGAAGTAAATCCACCAAGTTC
>JAYVUJ010000345.1:0-15723 GCA_043788035.1 Ferruginibacter sp.
TAAAGAAAATTGGCCATGCAGGCACGCTAGACCCATTGGCTACCGGCTTGCTAATTGTATGCACGGGCAAGTTTACCAAAAATATAAACGAGTTTATGGCCAAAGAAAAAGAATATACCGGGCATATAACTTTAGGTGCGGTAACACCTACATTCGATCTTGAAAGCGAACCAGAGCAGTGTATAGATATTGCAGGCTTAAATAATGAAATGATTTATGCGGCCACTGAACAATTTACCGGTGCCATACAACAATTGCCACCAATTTATTCTGCCTTAAAAAAAGATGGGGTTGCCTTATATGAACTTGCCCGTAAAGGCATTGAAGTTAAAGTGGAGCCAAGAAAAATAACCATCTATAGTTTTGAAATTACGGCTATTGACTTGCCAGTTGTTGCCTTTAAAGTAGTGTGCTCAACAGGTACGTATATACGCAGTTTAGCGAACGATTTTGGGGCTGCATTGGGTTGCGGCGGTTACCTTAGCAGCTTGCGCCGCACAAGGATTGGCGAGTTTAAAGCAAGCGATGCCATTGACTTAGAGGTGTTGATGCAAGAGCTTGCTGGCACAACTGCACCTGCTGATATAAACAATGTACTGCCAAGGGAATAATTAAAAAGGGTAACTGAGCCCGATGGTAAAATTAAAGTTTTGGTTGCGCCATTCTTTGTTTGCCGGACTTCCACTAAATAAATTCTTGAATGTTATTTCGGGTATTTGCCAGCCGTCATTTTTAAGGATATCGGGCCTTTTTACACGAAAACCCAAATCGAAACGCAATACCACATAATTAAAATCGAATCTGAAGCCAGTGCCAACATCGGCACCTAACTGTTTATAAAAATATTGAAATTTAAATTGAAGGCTGTCAATGGTTGTGCCAGGGCTGGTGTTCCTAAAATTCCATACATTGCCGATATCAGTAAATAATGCCCATTTTACAATAAAGATATTTCCAACCGGAAAAAGATCATGCCGGTACTCTGCGTTTACTTCAAAACGGATATCGCCCGTACGGTCGTTGAATTTGATCGAATTTGGGCTTATAGGCAGTATAGGCCTTGCACCTGGTCCAATGCCCCGTATGGGCCAGCCCCGCATGCTGTTTGGGCCACCTGAATAATATTGCTTAAAAAATGGCAGCGAAGCGGAATCGTTGTTTTCTAAAGGGATACCTACGCCTAAAAAAGCCCGGAAAACCCTGGCAGATTTTGTTTTGTTGATGGCAAAAGTATACTCGCCATCTATTTTAATAAATTGGCGTAATTGCTTTTTAAAAATATTAAGCCTCCCTAACAATAGCCCACTTTCTTCAATATTGCTCCTGAACGAACTCGACCTGCTGGGATGCCTTTTGTTGATATGGCTTGTAGCGTAACTGTAAGAAGTACCAATTATTAAAGCTGTATTGTAAGAATATTTGAGATAAGAATTATTCCTTAAAATAGTGGCAAAACTATCTGATTGATTGTATAAGTAAGAGTATTCTATATTAGGGAACTTAATTACATTTTTCCTGTTTATTTTATTGCTCCATTCATTGCCAAAAGCAATGCCTGTAGAAAACAGGTTGAATAAATCTATCCTTTTAGTATAAGATGGGTTGAAGTTGATAAACGATTGCTGTGTTACAAGCTTGCCTTTATTAAACCAGGATTTTGGCAGCAAATTGATAGGCCCCAGCAAGCGGGGAAAAGTAATGGTATTAGTATAGCTCAATTCGTTGGAATTAATAACCCTGTTGGCCTGCAGCGTTTTTGTATTTAGCTCCACACCGGCACGTATGGCATGCGTCATTTTTATGCCTTCCTGATGTATGTTGCGGTTTTGTAAAGAGAAATTTGTAGATAGCCCAAACAGGTTGCCGGCACTTGCAACGGTAGCACTATTGGTATTGCTGTTGGCAGAATAACTGGCTTCCACGTTGGCTTCAAAGCCATATTTTTTGGCAGGTATCATCTGCACTATCATATCTAGCTTACCAATGCTATCCTTGCTTTCAACAGTTTGTATGTTTATATTTTGCCATACACCCGTCTTGGAAAAATTGCTGATTGTTTTTGCATAGCTCTCTTGTTTATATAAATCACCTTTCTTAAAATCCATGTTGCGGAATAAAAAACTATTGCGGAATAATTTTTTATGGTAGTTGATAACGTAGCCAGTCTTTTTTGTAGTATCCTGCAAATGGTTTTTATCGCCAATGGTATCAGTATTGTTATAATCCGGGTAAATATATACATTGTTGATGCGGAATTTTTGCAGCCGCAAACTATCTCCCAAAGGGTTTAATATCATCGATAATTTAATGGTTGGCTTGTTTCTTTTTTCATTGGCCTCTGCCAGTAAAAGGATGTTTTGAAAAGGGTCGTCAGATACGGTTGTTAAAGATAAAATAGAAGTATCGCCGGTTACTTTTAGGTCATCCGCACTAAATTTATAGTAGCCATTATTTCGGTACAGGTCTACCATACGGCTTAAATCTCCCAATACATTTGCTTTGCTCACCGGCGTTTTTTCTACCAGCAACGATTCTTTTTTTGTAGAGTCTGCAAGTTTTTGTAAATCTGGTTTTCTAATATTATAACTCACTGTATCTATCAATGTAGGGTTGCCTGCGGTAACAATATATTGTACGGCTACACGCTGTTGCTTCTCCAGCCAAAACTTAAACCAATGGAACTTTAAAGCAGTGTGTTTTGTAGTATCAATCACAACGCTATCTTTAGCCTGGTAATAACCGAGATGGTGCATAGAGCCAATCATATTTCGGGCACTTAAAAATGTATAAGCAGTATCGTATGCGGCAGGCTTATAAACAAAATGAAAAGCGAACAAAAAGTCATTGATAACTACTTTTGCGCTATCATCCAACTGTGCATACAATCGCAGCTTTGCCAGGTTCCTTTCATCGCTGTTAAAATTTCCTGCCTTGAGGGCAATACTTGTTTTAAACAAAAAGGGTTTATTTTGTTGAGTAAATCGTGTTGATGTACAGGAAGATAATAGCAGGCATAGGAAAAAAATATTTTTCAGCCTATTCAAAAATTTTGTTTTTTCAACCACACTAAACAATATATAATTTTAATAAAAACAATGTTAAGCAAAGCATATACCAAATATATCCAAAGTTTGCACCACAAAAAATTTAGGGATGCGGATAATGTATTTATAGCCGAAGGTAGTAAAGTAGTAATGGATTTGTTAAGGTCGGGCATATTTTTGTGCCAGCAAGTATTGGGCATACAGGATTGGCTGCAGGAAAATGAGCCTGCCATACGCAAGCGGTACGCTGGCCCATTGCAGGTTGTAGAAGGTTTTGAGCTGGAAAAAGTATCTGCCCTAAGTACGCCTAACCAGGTACTGGCGGTTTTTAAAAAATCAAACAATACAAGCATTGAAGCAAAAGGAAAAATAACCCTTGCGCTGGATACCATCCAGGATCCGGGCAACCTTGGCACCATCATACGCATTGCCGATTGGTTTGGCATACAAGCCATTATTTGTTCAGAAAACTGTACCGACATGTACAACCCAAAAGTAGTACAAAGCACCATGGGCAGCCTTGGCAGGGTAGCGGTTACTTACACAAATTTGCCGGCGTGGCTGCAAAAAAATAGTAGCATAAAAGCCTATGCCGCGGCTTTGGATGGGAAAAATATAAGCCAGCTAAAAGGCGTTACAGAAGCCATTATAGTTATCGGCAACGAATCAAAGGGCATCAGTTACGAAGTAATGGAGCTATGCACCGAAAAAATAACCATCCCAAAAACCGGTGAGGCAGAATCGCTTAACGCAGCAGTGGCAGCGGGTATCATCTTATCGCATATTGGCCAATAAACAAGTTTATTGGCCCAGCTTTTAAGCTAAGGGCAACATGCTTGTGTCACTCTCTTGAACAAAAAAGGCTATGAGGGGCTTTTATCAACTTCCATGGGGCGTATTAGCAGCCAATAGTTCTTAGCTGATGGTTACAGTAAAATGTACATCGATTTTTTTATTCCTAAAAGTAAATTGGTAGGGATAATATTGTTGATAAAAGGTTTGTTGCTGCTAGTTAAAGCATAGTAAAATATATTAAAACGCCTTAACGCCTCACCCGAAAAAAACTACCTAAACTGAATAGCCTTCACGGGTTTTATTTTCTTAACCAGTAAGCTAGGTACAATAAGCATAGCAAAACAAATGCCCAGCGTAATGGTATCTACCACCACAATTTGCCACCACACTACATCTGCCTGGGCAGCAGCCATATAATACGCTTCTTCATCTAACTTAATAAAACCTGTTTTTTGTTGCAGCCAACAAATTGCCAGCCCCAGCATCGTGCCTAAAATAATGCCTGTAACTGCTATTAAGGTAGTGTTGTATAAAAATATTTTTTGCACCATCCAGTCGCTTGCACCAATGGCTTTTAGTATGCCCGTCATTTTGGTGCGCTCTAAAACAATGATAAGCAAACAGGTAATCAGGTTAACAATGGCCACAATCATCATTATGCCCATCAGTATCAGTTTTATTTTATTTTGTAGCCCCAGCCAATCAAATATGTTGCTGTACGATTCTTTGATAGTCTTGCTGGACCAGCCTTGTGGCGTCCATTCCTTTATTAAAGTGGATACGGTATCCATTTTATTGTAGTCTTTCAAAATCACTTCGTAGCCGCCTATCTGGTTCGGTTTCCAATCGTTCATGCGCCTTATCAGGTTAATATCGCACAACCCAAATTGTTTATCATATTCATCAATGGAAGTTTTAAAAATACCAGCAATCCTAAGCTTTCTCGGGCGCTTAGTGCCATCATCCTGAATAAAAAAAGATAGCAGCGTATCGTTTACTTTTACGTTTAGCTGGTTAGCGATATAAGTGGAAATATTTATCTGGTTGCTATAGCCACTATCTGTAAATGACAGCCATTTCCCTTCTTTTAAAAAAGGCGCCATCCTGCTAAAATTAAAATTTTGGTCAATGCCTTTTAAAAGTATGCTTTCTATATCGGTGCCATAAGTAAGTATCACAGATTTGGTAGCATAGGGTTCTACAGATACGACTTCGGGTATTTTGCGGATGATATTTTCAACGGTATCGTTTGCCTCAATTGGGTACTGTTCTGCAATGCTTACGCGGTTCTCTATATCTTGCTGTACGTGCACATGGCCCCAAAAACTAAATATTTTATTACTGATAACATTTTGAAAGCCATTTACAAAACTCAATGCCACTATCATTACCGCCACGCTAATGGCAGTAGCCCCAATGGCAAGCCGTATAATAAAACGGGAAAAAGTATTTTGCCTGTTAAAGGCTATCCTGTTGGCAATAAAGGCAGATATATTCAATCAGCGTAATTTTGTATCTTTCAAAAGTAAATATTTAAACAACTACATGCGTATTTTTAAATTTATAGTGGCGGCATCATTTTCAATATTGATGCATCAAATAATAGTAGCACAGGTTAACCCGGAAGCTATCTACGACCCAAACATCCATTCGGTAAGGCTAAACCCGTATGGCGATCAGGAATCGATGGCAATATATAAACTTAACAGCGGCGATAAGATGGAGCTGCATTTTGATGATATGGAAGTTAGGGTAAAAAGCTATTATTATACTTACCAGCTTTGCGATTATAATTGGCAGCCAGTTAATTTAAGCCCCTTCGATTTTATAAAGGGCTTTACCCAGCAACGCATCGGCGAATATCATTTTTCATCAATATCTTATACCCGTTACACACATTACCAGGCGGTTTTGCCAGATGCCAATAGCATGCCCACCCGTAGTGGCAACTACCTTATAAAAGTTTTTTTAGATGGCGATACCAGTAAGCTTGCTTTTACAAGGGCTCTGCTGGTGCTGGATTCTAAAGCAAGCATAGCTGCACAGGTACTGCAGCCATTTACGCCTGATACTTATAAAACTCATCAGCACTTAAAATTTACGGTAAACCTGCAAGGCTTAAACACCAGCAATGCCAGCCAGCAAATAAAGATTGTAGTGCTGCAAAATAACCGTTGGAACCTTGCGCAAGGTAATGTGCTGCCAACCTTTATCCGCAATAACTCGTTAGAGTATAGCAATGAAAATACGTTTGTGTTTCCTGGTGGCAAAGAGTGGCGCTGGCTAGACCTAAGGAGCTTTAGCCTGCTAAGCGACCGTGTGGATAGTGCTAATAAAAAAAGGACAGATATTTATGTAAAGCCCGATATTGACAAGAGTGCCCAGCGATATATTTATTATGCTGATTTAAACGGCAAGTACCTGGTAACAACATTTGAAAATATCAATCCTTACTGGCAGGGCGATTACGCCAATATACATTTTAGGTTTGTAACGCCAGATAGGTTGCCATTGGCAGATAAAGATATTTACCTGATTGGGCAAATGACGGGTTACCGCTTAAATGAGGGTACAAAAATGCATTTTAATAACGAAAAGGGAATGTATGAAAATAGCCAATATTTAAAGCAGGGCTACTATAGTTATGGCTATACAATGGTAGATAAAAGTGACCCATCAAAGAGGGTTGATGTGGATGGCAATTATTGGGAAACAGAAAATAGTTATACCCTTTTGGTATATTACAAATCGTTTACCGACCAGGCAGACCAATTGATTGGCGTATCTAACATTAATACCCGCAGCAATAGGGTCGGCTTTAGTTTTTAGTTTAAATATGCAGGCTTTCAGGATGTTAGCCGGTCTAAATTTAAGGTAGTATTTAGTGGCAATCAATTCGTTTATTTGAACAAATTGTAAATTAATTCGTTTATTTAGACGAACTTTTATTTAATTCGTGTATTCAAACGAACCTATATTTAAATCGTTTATTTATACGAACTTTTTAAAAATGCGTTTAAATAAACGAATCAATAAAATAGTTGTATATTTATAAATAGCCGTGTATAATATTACAAGGTATTTTAAAAATAAATTTAATCAATGATAAGGGCCGTATTAACAGGCGACATAGTAAACTCTACCAAACTGAGGGCAGCAACTGAAAAAAAGCTGGTTAAAGTGTTGCACGCAGTAATGGCTGCCCATCAGTTTGAATTTTACAGGGGGGATAGTTTTCAGGTATTGGTAAAGGAGCCTTCGGCAGCATTAAGGGTAGCGTTATTATGCCGTACCGCCGCCATCAGCATATCTAAAACTAACGAGCCTAATTTATCAGATATCAGGATTAGTATTGGGCTTGGCGCTGTAAAGCTGCCCGTTAAAACCCTTGGTGCTGGCAAAGGGGAGGCTTTTGTATTATCTGGCCGCGCCTTTGATGAGCTATCAAAAAACGATACCCGGCTTGCCATTTCAACAGGGAATAATTTAGCGGGCACTGCATTGCAAATAATTGCCGATTACCTTAATGCTATTTTTAAAATGATGACAGGCAAGCAGGCAGAAGTGATTTTTGAATTACTTAAAGAGCAAACACAACAGGATGTAGCTAAATTATTAAAAAGATCTAAAAGCACCATACACCAGCATGTTGCCGCAGGCCGATGGGCAGAAATAGAAAAGCTGCTGCAGCATTACCAATCTATTGTAAATTCACTAGCATAACATGGCAGCTACCTGGCTTATTAAATTAATACTGGCACACCTTGTTACCGACTTTATACTGCAACCAAACAGTTGGGTAAAAAACCGGAATGAAAAACATTTTGCATCTGGCAAACTATACCTGCATGGGCTGGTAACTGCTTTACTTGCGTGGATGATGATTGGGTGGCAGTATTGGTTAGTGGCATTAATAATTTTAGTTACACATACGCTGATAGATGGATGGAAATCTTACCAAAATAAAAATATTGCTTATTTTTTGATAGACCAGTTTTTACACCTGCTGGTAATAACCGGCTGCTGGTACTTTACTTTTATAGAATGGGCAGATATACAAATAGCCTTACAACAACTAAATACACAAACTGCTTTTTGGAAGATGGCTACTGCGTTTATTTTTGTAACAACGCCAGCCGGTATATTAATTGGGCAACTAACAAAACAATGGCGGGAAAAATTGGAAGGCTCTGAAAGCCTCGCCAATGCTGGTAAATGGATAGGCATAGTAGAAAGGGTTATCATACTGATATTTGTTTTGCAAAACCAGTTTTCTTCTATTGGTTTGTTGGTAGCCGCAAAAGGGCTTATCAGGTTTAATGAAAAAGACCGGTCGGAAATTAAGACAGAGTACCTGGTGATTGGTACTTTAATGAGCATTGGGCTGGCAATAATTACAGGGTTGATAGCTAAATAACATAACCCCAAACCGTATTATTAAAAAAGATTTTTTAAGAGGAGATGATCGGTCTTTAATCAATGGTTTGGCAATACAAGCCAACTTAATAAATCCATCCCTTACAATAAACCTACAACAGCTGCATGCCATATTTTAAATTTAGAATTTTTTATTACTTCGGCATTTTTTTTATTGTAATTAGTTCCATTCATATCCGGGTAGCCAAAAATGATACGCTCTAAGCTTAACAATTGTTGGTTCGCTTATCTACAATTTCAATTAATTTCATTTTTAACTCTAACAATTCTTGATAAATAAAATGATGTTGCAATAACACAATCAAGGATGGCTTCATAAATTTACCTCTGTTAAATGAGTACCCGTCCTTAATCTATTGCTAAATATACCAATCTAAAAAAAATCACTTTTTTGTTAGTCATAACATTATGGTAACAAGCCATTAATATTTACTTAATACTGGCAAAATACTTTTGTGCCTCATTACAATATCCCTAAAGAATTAATAAATTATTTTTTTTCCCCCTTGCAAAATAATAGATACAATCCTGTTGCTACATCAGCTTTATTTGTTGTTAGTAATCAATTTTTTAAAGCCAAACGATAAGGTAATTAATAATACGGACGAGTATTGCTCCATATATTGATTATAGTATCGCAAGCTTATTTTACGGCTATCGCTTATAGATCATGTTTGTTTATTTAGAAAAGCTGCTAAATAAATTAAGTTGCAAGCTGTATGTTTCTAAAAAAAGTATTTATTATTTCTGTCTCTCTGAGTAAAGCTTACTGATGAGAACCTTATTAAAAACAAAAGCACATTTTATTTGATTGGCACAAGGCATTTAACTACATCATCAACCCATAACTAGCATAAAAATGAATCGACATCTTAGACAACAGCAGCCCGGCTTTCAGAGAAATGGGGTTTTGCTGCCTGCAAGGCTTAGTAGCTTTACGTGTAAAATTACAAAAAAAGTAGTTGCTTGTATCTTGCTGCTTACACTCTCTTTAACTGCGCAACGAGGCTTTGCACAGGCACCCGTTACAACAGATGTAACCGGCTCTGTAATAAATGAAAAAGGAGAAATGCTGCAGGGAGCAACTGTGTTGGCAACTAATACTGCAACCAGGGCAACATCCACTTCTGTAACGGACGACAATGGCACCTTCCGTTTGCGCAAGTTGGTGGTGGGCAATAAATATGATTACACCTTTAGCTTTTTGGGCTATGAACTTTCCTCATCTAAAGGTCTTACAGTAAGCCAAAACGCCAAAGAAAATTTCATAAGCATAAAGCTGAAAGAAAAAAATGCTATGCTTGGCCAGGTTGTTGTTACAGCCCTGGGCATTGTGCAAAAGAAAGCTGCCCTTGGTTATGCTACGCAAGAAGTTAAAGGCAGTACCTTAAATGAAGCTCGGGATAATAATTTTGTAAGCTCTTTGTCAGGCAGGGTAGCGGGCGTAAATATTATTTCTGGCAATGGCGTGGGTAGCAGTGCACGCATTACAATCCGGGGAGAATCTTCTTTAAATTACTTTAAGAACCAGCCGCTTGTTGTCGTAGATGGGGTACCAGTTGGTAACGACCCAGTTATCAACAGCGGCGGTGGCACCAGCCCAGATTATGGAAGTTCTATCAATGAAATAAACCCTGCAGATATTGAATCGGTAAACGTGCTGAAAGGCGCTGCTGCATCTGCATTGTATGGCTCCAGGGCCGCTAATGGCGCATTGGTTATTACTACTAAATCTGGCAAAGGCAATAAAGGCATGGGCGTAACTTTTACCAGTGGCTACACTCGGGAAAAGCCGTTGAAGCTGCCTAAGTTCCAAAATTCTTTTGGTGGTGGTACAGATGGGCAGTATGTAGGTTCTAATTTTGGTTACAGCAATAATGGCTTGTACCCTAATGGGCTTAATGAGGATTGGGACGAAAGCTGGGGACCGGCATTAAACGGACAGCTGATAACGCAGTTTGACGGGCCAACAAAAAACGGTTTTCGTGGTGGCGATGTTAACCTGCCTAACAGGGGCGATATTATGGCAACGCCTTTTAAAGCTTACTCAGATAACATGAAAGATTTTTTTGTAACCGGGCATACAAGGTTTAATTCAGTGGCACTTTCCGGTAACAACGAAGTATCTAATTATCGCTTTTCTTATACCAATAATGCGCAGACAGGTATCGTTCCCAATAACAACCTTACCCGTAATTCTTTCAACTTTAAAGCAGGCTATAAACTATCCAGCCAGCTTACCGCAGATGCGGCAGTTACCTACACCAACACCAACAGCAGTAGCCGCCCTAACCTTGGTTACGACCATGGCACGCCCATGTATGAATTTGTTTGGTTTAACAGGAATGTTGATATTAATGCCCTACGAAACTACTGGCAGCCTGGCTTACAAGGCATACAGCAATTTTCGCAAGATTATGGCAACGGGCACGACAACCCTTTTTTCTATGCGTATGAAAATACCAGTGCACAGAAAAAGAACCAGTTGTATGGGAACGTAAAACTGACTTATAAAATACTGGATAACCTAACTATTATGGGCAGGGCTGGTACCGATTACTTTAACGATTTTAGGCCAAGCCGCATTGCTATGAGTAGTTCCAATTCGCCACAAGGCGCTTACTCGGAAACTACTTTATCTTACCAGGAAAATAACTACGACCTATTACTCAGTTATAAGAAAAACATCAGGGACTTGCACTTTGATTTATCTGCCGGCGGCAACACTATGGAAAGATTCCGCAGCACTCGTAATGCAACTGCAGGGGCGTTAGTTATACCCAATATTTATAGCCTTAATAACAGCAACGTACCGGTACAAAACAGTGCTGGCGACGAACACCGCAAAACCAATAGCGTGTATGCTTTTTTACAGGCCGATTACCAGGGCAAAGTATTTATCGGCATCACAGGCCGTAACGATTGGTCCAGTACTTTACCGGCTTCCAACAATAGTTACTTTTATCCTTCAGTAAATTCAAGCATCTTATTAAATAAGATTTTTAAGATGTCGGATAAGGTAGATTTGTTGAAATTAAGGCTGGCCTATGCACAAGCGGGCAACGATGCTGACCCTTATTCTATTATGACTGCTTACAATTATCAGCAGTTATATAATGGCTTTCCTTCTCTATCTGAAAGCGGTACATTGAACAACCTTAACCTTAAGCCAGAAAAAAGCAGTACTGCCGAAATTGGTGCGGAAGTATCTCTGTTCCAGGGAAGGCTTGGGTTAGATGTAACGGCCTACAGCACAAAATCTAAAAACCAGATATTGTCGTTGCCAACACCGGTATCTTCCGGTTACCGTGGCCGTATCATCAATGCCGGCGAAATATCCAACAAAGGCATTGAAGTACAATTAAGTGCGGTGCCTATTAAATTAAGCAACAGCTTTACCTGGAACGTATCAGTAAACTTTTCACGCAATATCAGTAAAGTGGTATCGCTTGCCCCTGGGGTAGATAATATAGTACAGGCTGCACCTGGTGAAGATGCTACGTTGGAAGCACGTGTTGGCCAAAGGATGGGAGCACTGTATGGCCCTGGTTTTCAGCGTGTGCCGGATGGCCCGTTAAAAGGCATGCCAATCATTGGTTCTAACGGGCGTGCGCAAATAACCCCTACTTCTATTTACCTTGGCAACATCAACCCAGATTGGGTTTCGGGCATCACCAACCGTTTTTCTTACAAAGGCGTTTATATAGAATTTTTGTTTGATGTAAGCCATGGCGGCATATTGGTTTCTCGTTTTATTAACAAAGCTACCGGTGCCGGGCAGTTGGAAGAAACTGCCGAAGCAAGGCTTAAGCACGCACCGGCTGATGTGTATAATACTGATTACTATAGGGATGGCGGCGTATTGCAAACGGATGGCAGTTATTTACGTAACCTGCAGGTATTTGATGGCTCTTACAGCAAAGGCTTGAATGGTACCGGCCCGCGTGATTTTTACAAACGCTGGTACGACCATAACTCAGAGCAGCAACTAGTAAACCGTTCTTTTGTAAAATTAAGGGAAGCAAAAATTGGCTATAATTTTCCAAGAAAATTATATAGCAAGCTGCCTATACAAAATATCAACTTTTCTTTAGTTGGCCGCAACCTTGCTTTATTTACCAAGAACAACCAGTTCGATCCTGAAACAGCAGCATCTTCTGGCCAGGGCCTTGTAGGTGGTTTTGAAAACCTAAGCCTGCCAACCACCCGAAGCTTTGGTGCCAACTTAAACATTACTTTCTAACGCATTAATTTAAGTATAATGAAATCAAAATTATTAATCGGTAGCATGGCCATTGGGCTACTGTTTTCCGCAAGCTGTACAAAGCATTTCGACACTATCAACGAAAACCCCAATAGTCCGCAGCAAGTACAGAACGAGCAGTTATTGCTACCTGCTATCATCAAAAGTTCTGTAATTAATTACGCCTATGTATCGCAGTTTGGTGCAAGCGTAGTAGGAGATTATTATGCCAACCAGTACAACAGTGGCTTTGACGATGCATGGACAGCTAGCCAAACAGAAGGCGGATTTTTATGGAATTTTTTCGACCAGTTGAAAGATGCAGAAAACCTGCGTGTACTAGCCCATAAAAAAGGCGATAAGAATAATGAAGCCGTTGCATTAATATTACGGTCATGGATGTTTCAGGTGATGACCGACAACTTCGGCGACATGCCTTACAGCCAGGCTGTACAAGGTAAAGCCACCGGTAATTTTGCACCGGTTTACGATAAGCAGGAGGATATTTATTATGCGTTGATGGATTCGCTAAAAGTAGCCAACAAACTGCTTTCTACAGGTACAGACCCTATCAATGCAGATATATTATTGAATGGCAGCACCCTTGGCTGGAGGCAGTTTGCAAACGGGCTTCGATTAAGGTTGCTGATGCGTATGAGTAGCGTTGCAGGCGCAAAAGTAAATGTTGGTACAGAAATAAATGCCATAGCCAGCGACCCAATAACCTATCCGCTTTTTGCATCCAATGCAGACCAGGCAGCATTACAATTTACCAGTGAGCTTAACAATGAATTTCCCGCCTACCATAATAATCCAATTGGCGATTATCATTTAAGCACCACCTTAAAAACCAACCTCGTTAACCTTAACGACCCGAGGATAGCATTCTTTGCAATGCCTACTCCGGCAAGTTATGGAACCGCTACTCCTCAATTTGGGGATGTGCCTAATTGTTATGGCACTGGGGAATCAAATTACAATGGCGGTACTAATTTTCAATCACAGCAATCGCCTATACTGATGCCTTATCTTGGTTACCCATTATATGCTTCTAAAACAGCAGCACAAGGTATTTTATTAAGCTACGCAGAAGTACAGTTTATTTTGGCAGAAGCAAAAGAGCGTGGATTGATAACAGCGGGCAGCGATGCAGCCACTTATTATCTAAATGGCATTAAAGACCAGTTTGCTTATGATGGCAGCAGGCTGGATGTATTGAACCAGGGCATTGCCGCCACAGACCACAACTTTGCAAAGTCTGCAGATATAATGCCCAGCGCCGCGTATTATGCGCAACCGGGTGTTGCCTATACCGGCAGCAGCGACCAAAAATTGTATAAGATCCGCATCCAGAAATGGTTCGCTTTATTTTATACAGGCTTTGAAGGCTGGTCGGAATGGAGAAGGACCGGTGTACCTAAAGAAACAAAGACTGGCATTGCAAGTGCTATTGCCGAATGGCCACGCCGCACCCGTTATCCATTGGGCGAACAAACAGTTAACACCGTAAATTATAATGCGGCAGTAAATGTACAGGGAGCAGATAACCTCTTAACCAGGATGTGGTGGAATAAGTAACTGAAAAAACAGAAACCATAATAAATAAAAGGCAACAAGGCCTTATCTCTGTGAGCGAGGCTGCCATGGGATAAGGTCTTGTTTTTTTATTATCCCGACATATACAAATGCAATTCCTTTTGCGGTAGCCTGCAAAGTTTGGGTGATAATTTCAAGATGCTTCCTCCTACACACTGGCTTGTAGAAACCTGCTTGTATTAACTTAACTGCAGGCAAATTTATAACCCGTAATTATCTACTTTTTTATAAAGTATATTATAGTTGATATAATTCTATACTATCCGAATTTACCAAAGTACTTTACATACGATATAAAAAAATAGTCAATTTTTAAAATCCTACTAATTAAAAAATGCTTAATGGTGCTGTCAAGTAAGGCAATACGTTTGTAAGTGGTCGCAATCTTTTTTACTTGCAGGGAGGGTAGTGGTAAAAAATACGATGACAACCCTTAACTTAACCGCATTAATCACTACCCTACAAACCGCTCTATCAGTCATTGGAAATTGCGTATAGTTAATAGTTTAGTAGATATCTACAAAAGATTATGCCATGCTGTTATTGTTTCAAAATATTTTGAAACAATAACAGCATGGCATAAATTACTTCGATTGTAATAGTTACACCAAAGTAAAAGTGTACTTTTATTAAGAGTAAACTTTTGCAACTGCCAGCAAAAATTAATGGCCAACTATGAAAAAGACAATTACCGGTTACCACCTGGGCGACAGGCTGGACTTAAAAGAACTAAAAAATAACCTTACCTATAACTGCATTTATGCAGACCCTACCGAATTGATGTTCGAGGTAGAAGAAACCTCTTACATCGGCATATTTGATTATGGGAGCATCGTGTTTTTTGGGGTTGATAATAATTCACAAACCAATATTATCAACACGGTAAGAAATATATTAAAGCTAGAAAGCGCAGAATTGAAGCGCGAGAATTTTGATGTGGAAGTTGACCCACAGGCATCTTATAAAGTTATATTCGATAGGCTTATTATTAAGGCTATCAGCATCGATATCGCCAAAATCATCATGCTTAATATTGCACAGTCTGTAGCACTTGATTATTACATCGAGCAATCAAACATCTTACTAAACCAAACTTACCAGTTTAGCCTGGAACTGGAAGAGAAAGGTAAGTTTTCTATAAAAGGAAAAAGCCTGTTAAAATATATTGGAAGGCTTTTAAACTTAAAGAATAAAATAACGCAGAACATATACATTTTTGATAGCCCCAACATTACCTGGAACGATGAATACTTAAATGTCATCAACACAGACCTAAGCAGGGAACTAGATATAACCCTGCGCCACAGCAGCCTGCAGGAAAGCCTAAATACCGTTAGGGAGAACCTGGAGATTTTTAAAGATATTAATCAACATTCGCACAGCAGTACTTTAGAGGTGATTGTGATAGTGCTGATTGCTATAGAAATTTTTAATATAATACTCTCGAAATTGCTTTAATAAAAGCTAAACGTGTACAGCAAAATAACGATTGATGATTGCATTATAAATATTAATCTCTCCATCGTTGCTTTAATAGAATTGCCCTGGCAATAAAAAATTACATTATTTCTTTTCAATCATGTAAGGTTTGGTACAGTATTTTCAATA
>JAYVUJ010000346.1:0-4211 GCA_043788035.1 Ferruginibacter sp.
TTAATATCGCCACCCTTCATTAAAATATTGTCCCATAATTTTACAGAGGCATCGAACACAACTTTGTTGCTACTATCCTTTGCAGCCTGGGCTTCAAAGGCTTTCATCATCAATTGTATGTTGAAGTAACCGCCAAAAGCTTGCCCGTTTATTTTGTTGATAAAATCAAAATTTGTATTGATGCCGGCTAAAAATTTTGCCACATCTTCTCTACTATCTGCAACAGTAAAATAAGTGCTATTGTGATCGTATGCAAAAGGTGCTTTAACGCTATCATTTGTTTGTGCCGGTAAAAACTTTTTGCCAACGGCCATTACTTTGTTAAAAGCATCTTTATCGCCAACAGAAGTTGCAAATACATACTTAAATACGGGCTTTTCCTGTACAGAAACTTCATCCTTGTCAGAAAAATTATAGTGCATGCTATCAGCTTTCATAGTAAGGTCGCTAACTGCCATCAGCAAATCGCCTTTGTTAGATTTTATCAAGTCATCCAGCGTAAAGCCAATTTTGGTAAGCTGTACATTTGCCATGCCATCAAGCCCGATAGTTTTTAATATTTCCCTTATTATTTCCGGGTTAAAATTAATAGCCAGTAAGCCTACAACATCTTTTCCTGGTATGCGTTTCAGCATATCTTCACTTATTTTGCCGCCGCTATATTTTTTGTAGATTTTTATCATATCATCGGCCATATAACTTTTAGCAGCAAAGCTTATTTTGCCATTTTCAAAAGTTATGGCTGCAGTGGTAATGCTGCCTTTATAAAATTTACCCATATCTACCATTGCCATTATGGGGTTTTCCATTACGCCCGCCATTAATTGTTCTGCGTTCATCCAAAAACGGATATCGCCGCTTTCTTTTATCAGTGTTGTAAACTTTTCGTTCTTAGCTAAGGAGTTACTTTCTTCCAATGCAAAAATCGCTTTGCACGTAGCTCCAATGTCTCTTGGTTTTGCAGGCGCAATATTAATTGAATCCTGCTCCATCCTTTTAGAAAATGCATCCATCTGCCCCATTTGCGGCGTATCAAAAACATACACAAATTTATCTTTTGAGTAGCCAATGCAAAGTGGAGCTTTGCTGATAAAATTCACGCCATCTTTTTCGCTTTCAGTACCGTTATCAGTAAACTGTTTGTTGAAGGCCTTAAACTGGGTAGTATTTTTTATGCTTCCCTCAAAAGCAACGTAGCTGCCAGTACTGTCTTTCATCACAAAAAAAATAAGGTCTCCGGTAGCATCTATGCCTGCGCTATCAGGGTTGTTCAGTACTTGTTTCATAGCCCAAGGCACGGAGCTATCAAAATTTGCATCTTTAAAAAGTGGGTTTTGCTTAACCTCATCCCAGCTAAGTTTTGTAGCTAAAGATTTACCATTTAGTTGAAGTACAAAAGAAGCTTCCTTGGGGATAAGCTTGCCTTGGGTATTTGATTTTATGCAGGAAGCGAACATAATTATTGTTGTTGCCGCAAATAGAATACGAAAGGATAGTTGCATAAATTAGTTTTTTTTATTAGTGCTTAAATTATTGGTTAGTTACCCGTATTATTTGTTAAAGTAAGTAAATAAATTTTCAAATACAACCACTTCCTGCAAGCCTGTGGCAAGGTTTTTTACGAGGCAATAATTTTGTTCTATTTCTTTGCTGCCGATAATGATAGCGTAGGCTATCTTCTTTTTTTCTGCATAATTAAATTGCTTATTAATTTTAACTGGTTCATAAAAAAATTCGCAGGATATGCCTTTGCCCCGCAACTGCTGCATGATGCCAAAGGCAAACTGCGCTTCAGTTTCGCCCATGTTAAAAAAAATTGCTGTTGTGCCTGCCTGTACTTCAGTTGTAAAAAGCTGTAGTTCTTCCATCACATCATAAATACGGTCAACGCCAAAGCTTATGCCCACGCCGGCAATGCCTGGCACATCAAATAAGCCGGTTAAGTCATCATACCTGCCGCCCCCGCCAATGCTACCCATTTTTACTATTGCGGGTGCCTTAGCTTCAAAAATAATACCGGTATAATAATTTAGGCCCCTTGCTAAAGTAAAATCAATTTGCAGGTTGGTATTTTTTGATTGGCTGTACACTTTTGCCAGTTCCTCAATGCCTTGTTTGCCCATTTCAAGCTTACCAACCAATGCCGTTATTTGTGCAAGCCTTTGTTCATTGCTGCCAGCTATTAATAAATATTTTTCAATGATGGTTATTTGAGTTTCGGCCAGCCCTCTTGCTAATAATTCTTCTTTAACTTTTTCAAGCCCTATCTTATCCAGTTTATCGATGGCAATTGTAATGTCTGTCAACTTATCTGCGCCTCCACATAGGGTTGCAAGGGCAGCCAAAACTTTACGGCTATTTATTTTTAATTCATAATCGTACAATCCTAATTTTATAAAAACCTCATGGTAAATATTGCAAAATTCTACTTCATTTAATAGTGAAGCACTACCTACTACATCCGCATCGCATTGTGTAAACTCACGGTAGCGCCCCTTTTGTGGCCGGTCTGCTCGCCATACAGGTTGTATCTGGTAGCGCCTGTATGGAAAAGCTAGCTTGCCATGGTTCATAGCTACATGCCTCGCAAAAGGGATTGTCAAATCATATTTCAACGCTCTTTCAGTAAGGTCGCTGCTGCTTTTTCCGGCTAATACTTTTTCAAAGCCGGCAGTTGATTTTTCTATATTTTTTGGATCGTTGATGCCATTATTGAGTATTTTAAAAATAAGCTTATCGCCTTCTTCACCGTACTTGCCCATGAGTGTATCCAGGTTTTCCATTGCGGGGGTTTCCAGAGGTTCAAAGCCATAAATTTCAAAAGTGGTACGTATGGTATTAAAAATATAATTTCGTTTGCGCACAACGTCTGCTGTAAAATCTCTTGTTCCCTGCGGAATGGATGGTTTGGCCATAGTAGATTAAAATTAAAATTTTTTTTGTTTGTTGAAGGAGGCTTTTTTGTCTTGCATGCTCCATGCCCTCCAAAGGGTTTTCTCTTGCTCTGCGAATTTTAAAAGCTCTTCAAATTACTTTATTCAACAGCGCTGCTTTAAAGGGCAGAGAGGCATAATTTGGTCATTTTCTTTATTTTGCTGCCGTATTATTTTGGCAACAGCCAGTATTAATATTTGATTGTTTATAATTTATTTAAGCATCAATTTTTAAAAATGATACCGGTAATGCTGGCAACCCATAGAAGTTGATAAAAGATGTCCATAGCTTTTTTCGTACAAGAAAGTGACACAACGATGCTGCCCATAGCTTTTTTGCCCGGGCAATAACAACGTTATTGCCGCTCACTATCTTTTAACGCATTCTTTATCAGTGCATCGCAAGCAAAATCAATCATATCAAAAACGGTTTTGTAGCCAGCTTCAGGGCCGTACCATGGGTCGGGTATATCCCTGTTTTCGCCGGGGTATGCTTCGTTCATTAACAGGCCAACTTTTTCGCCATTGTACTTACTGCCGCTTATGCTTTTTATTTCGTCAATAATATCAGCAGCCATTGCATATATCTTATCGAACCTTTCAAAATCTTCGGTTACAAAACGCCGGCATAATTGTTTGTTAATAGCAATGCCATGTTTTTTTGCTACTCTTTGTGAAAGATAGTGTGGCGCCTCGTTTACGTGATAGCCATTAGTACCGGCGCTATCTACCGGCCAGTTTAAATTGGCCGCTTTTACTTTATGCAACATAATGCCTTCCGCTAAAGGGCTGCGGCAAATATTGCCCAGGCATACCATCAAAATTTTCATGCGCAAATATAGGATGTTGCAATAGATAAGCCTTACAGCATTTGTTATTGGTGTTATGGAAATGATGATAGGTTGCATCTTATTTTAAACGGCGCCGGTTTTGAAATTTTCATTCACATCAAAACCTACTAAAATGAATAGCGAAACAATCCTGAAAAGTGATGTATTAGACATCATTTTCGAAAAGCGTAATAAATTGTATGGTGCCTATGCCTTGCGTAAATTTTATAACAACAGGCTTATTAAGTCGGTAAGTATTTGCCTTGGTGCGGCTACTGTTTTATGTGCCTTTACTTTTTTGCCGGCGAAGAAACCTGATATGATTAAGTATGATGAAGTTACAATGGTACATGTAGTTGTACCGAAAAAGATTGCACCTAAAAAAGAAATACTAAAAGTACAAGCGAAGGCTGTAGCAGCATCTGTAGTAAAAATTACTCATCCTGTT
>JAYVUJ010000347.1:0-6096 GCA_043788035.1 Ferruginibacter sp.
AAATAAATTTTATAAGTTTCCTGTATGCCCAAAACCTCCTTCGCCCCGTATAGTTGCATTAATTTCACTTACTACTGTTAAGTTTGCTTTTGTTACAGCGGCTATTACCATTTGCGCAATCCTGTCACCATGGTTAATTGTTTGCCGTTCTGTGCTTAAGTTAATAAGTATAACTCTTAGCTCGCCTCTGTAATCGCTATCTATTGTGCCGGGACTATTCAAGCAAGTAATGCCGTGCTTAATGGCTAAACCACTTCTGGGCCTTACCTGTGCCTCATAGCCTTCTGGCAATTCAATAAACAAGCCGGTTGGCACCAAAACCCTTTCGAGTGAGTGAAGTATAATGGGCTGAAGCAGGTTCGCCCTTAAATCCATACCCGCTGAACCAGCAGTTGCGTAGGCAGGCAATTCGTTATTAGATTGATTGATAATATTGATAGCTATATTTTGCATGGCAGCAAAGGTAAGGTTGTGAATATTATTTTATCTTTTAAAAAAGACAAAATAATGCATAAAACTTTGATGTCGTTAAGTTAAGGATTATATGTTTGTTTATACCTTACCCTAAACACCGACAATACATCGGTAAAAGCCTTAACTTAATGGCATAGCATTAAAATTATCGCATTGCTTAGAACAGGGCACCATTCAACTAAAGGCACAAGGCCTGGCTGCTACTTTTCTAATAAGATAGTAGCATATGCCACCAGCCCTTCTTCCCTGCCTACAAAACCCATCTTTTCGGTAGTGGTTGCTTTTATGGAAACATCGGTAATTTGTAAGTTAAGTATGCCTGCAATAACTGCCTGCATCATTGGGATGTATGTTTTTATTTTAGGGGTTTCAAGGCAAAGGCTGCTATCTATATTTATTATTCGGTACCCTTCTTTTTGAATGAGCTCAAAACTTTTTTGCAGCAATATTTTACTATCTATATTTTTAAAAGAATTATCCGTATCCGGAAAATGCACGCCAATATCGCCGAGACAGGCAGCGCCCAGCATAGCATCGCAAATGGCGTGCAGCAAAACATCTGCATCGCTGTGCCCTAAAGCACCTTTTGTATGAGCAATCTTAATGCCGCCCAACCAAAATTCCCGGTCAATAACTAACTGATGAAAATCGATGCCAAAACCAATACGCAAACCCATTTTGTATTATTTTATTTGTTAGATAAGCGCAAATGTAAAGGCAATTTAAATGATAATTACTTAAATGATAATTGATAATTAAACCATTGATGGCATCAAATGAATAATGAAACTACATGTAACATGATACAAAAAAACAAAAACGCCCAACCTTGCAGCTGAGCGATTGTATATATTTTAAATTATTTTACTTTGAGGATGTATTATTTGCAAAATCAAATACAAGGCTAAAGCGTAATGTATTTGATAATGGGTTACGGTTTACACCATTACCAGATGGTATGAGATAAGAGAAATTTAACCCAAACATTTCATATTTTAATCCTGCGCCCAAGGTAAAATATTTACGGTTGCCTTTTGATGCGTTTTCGTAAAAATAACCCGCCCTTAAAGCAAACTGGTTTTGGTACCAAAACTCAGCACCTAAAGAAGCTTGCACTTCTTTTAACTCTTCAGAAAAACCACCAGGTGCATCTCCCAATGAATTAAACCAACTGCTTACAACACCCTGGTTGCGGTACTTGTTTATAGAGGGCGTGTCGCTAGATATTGGTGGCGTTGGCACTAATAATTTATTAAGGTCTAATGCAAATGTAATTTTGCTATCCGCATCAAAAACGCTTGTGTAAGCAATTCCTAAACCCAAATTAGCGGGTATGTAATCTTTTTCAGTAGCGTTATTTGTATACGAAATTTTTGAGCCAAGGTTACTTAGCGTTACACCATAGTTTAACCCGCTGCCATCTTCTTTTACATCGGTATGAAACAAGCTTAAATCAGCAGCCACAGCTGTACCCGCTTTATAAGTAGTTCCATTTAAGTCGCCTTTAGCCAAACTGGAATTGATATACCTTAATGCTATGCCTATGCCTAGTTTACTGGATAGTTTTCTTGAGTAGCCGGCATCAAATGCAAATTCCCGCGGGCGAAAATCACCATTTAAATTGCCGTTTAAATCCGTAAACTGTATATTGCCCAAACTAAAATACCTCATAGAAGCAGTAATAGCCTGGTTTTCATCTAATTTTAAAAAGCCGGATAAAGAGGCCAGGTAAACATCATTAATATCCAAACCTCTTAACCATGGAGTATAAGTTAATGCGATGCCGCTATTATTTGTGTTAAAAGGTGTTTTTGCTAAATTCCAAAAACCAGAATTGGCATCGGCCGGTGTGGCTATGCCAGCATCTCCCATACCACCTGCACGTGCATCCGGAGAAATCCGTAAAAAAGGTACGGCAGAAGTTACCACGTTAATACGATCGGCAGTTTGGGCTTTGATTATACTAGTAGTAATTGCCAGCAATAGGGTAAGGGCAGTTAATTTAATCGATACTTTTTTCATTCGTAATTTTGTCTTGTTTAAGTAGACATACAATCAATAAGCGTTGTTTTTTTTATATTAGAATAATAATAAAGGTACCAAGAGATAAGATTTATGACTTTTTTGTGAAATTAGAAGATTTTTTTGAATCAACCGCAAAACAAAAGCGCTAATAATTAATTTTTATTGAAAAATTTAAAGGGAGGCATAATAATTTGATTCAAAACGATCCTGACCATAGTTTTATTGTAGCCAAAGAGTAACTAACCCTTATGTTTTTGCCTTTTAGTATTAATTTTTAGTACTTAATAAACTAAGATTGGGCTGCCTATGAAGTTAGCGGCACTTTTAAGGAATAACAAGCATGCATTTTGACAGTTGCAAAACTGCTTTGTAGGCTTAAACGTAGATAATGGTTATAAATAGCGCTAATATTTTGGTAAAGAAGGTAAAACAAATCACTTGCAACAGCTATATGGGCTAAAATATTTATATTCGCATTCAATACCCCAAAAACAATATTAAAGAAAACCTTTCGTTAAATAATTTGCAAAACGAACGCACATGCAAAAAACATTTTCTGGTAAAAGTTTATTAATCCTGGCTGCTGTTGCCATTTCTTTAGGTGCCTGTAAAAACGGTGGCTTATTTGGTAAGAAAAAAAATTCATCGTCAGTAACCGGCTGGAACTATGATGATAAAAATATGGGCAATTACCATGTAGCTAAAATGAAATACCCCAAAGCTGGTCCAGGGCTGGTTTTTGTACAGGGTGGTACCTTTGTAATGGGTGCTAAAGAAGAAGATGTAATGGGCGATTGGAATAATATTCCGCGCCGCTTAACTGTACCTTCTTTTTACATTGATGAAACAGAAGTAGCAAACGTACACTACCGGGAGTACATTTATTGGTTGGAAAATACATTTGCAGGAGATACTGCGGTAATGCAAAAAGCATTGCCAGATACGCTTTGCTGGAGGCAGGAACTTGCCTACAACGAGCCATATGTAGAATATTATTTTAGGTACCCTGCCTACAATTATTACCCTGTTGTTGGAGTTAACTGGTTACAGGCGCATGATTTTTGTATTTGGCGCACCGACAGGGTTAATGAGCTAAACCTGTTAGCCAAAGGTTACCTTAAAAAAGATTTTGCTAAAAAAGAAATGAGGGGCGGTGGCGCCGAAGGTTCTTTTAATACAGAAACTTATTTAATGAACCCGGAACTGATACAAGGCAGGACAAAACCTAAAAAATCTGACCTAAAAGATGTAAGTGGCAAACCTCGTGCAGTAGTAAAAATGGAAGATGGTATCCTAAACATGGGCTATCGTTTACCAACAGAAGCAGAGTGGGAATATGCAGCGTATGGCTTGCTTGACCAAAACCCTAACCCTCGCAAAAAAGAAGGCAAAAGTGGTGAAGAGTTGATAGCTAATCAACAAATTTACTCATGGAGCAATAATCCTAATGGTTTACGCGATAACCGCCGTGGTAGCTGGCAAGGTAAGTTTTTAGCCAACTTTAAACGTGGCAGTGGCGATAATATGGGTGTTGCCGGCGGCTTAAATGACCGTTCTGCAATACCAGGAAATATCAAAGCATTCTATCCTAACTCGTTTGGGCTTTACAATATGAGTGGCAACGTAGCTGAATGGGTACAAGATGTTTACAGGCCTTCAACACCTTCTGATGGGGAAGATTTTAACTATTTTAGGGGTAACAAATTTGAAAAATACTACAAAAATAGTGGTGGCGAATATGAAAGGGATTCTTTGGGCCATCTTAAAAAAACAGCTGTTTCTGATAGTTCTGTTAAAAATCGCCGTAATTATCAGCATAACAATTTATTAGGTTACAGAGATGGCGATTCTACGAGTGGTGCTTTTTACCAATCAGGCGAAACTACTTTAATCAGCGATAAGTCAAGGGTATTTAAAGGTGGTAGCTGGAACGATAGGCCTTATTGGTTATCCCCAGGTGCACGCAGGTTTTTAGATGAAGACCAGTCATCAAGTACGATTGGTTTCCGTTGCGCACAAACTTACATGGGTTCACCAGAAGGAAGCGGGTTTAAGGAAGGAAACATTTTTGGCAAACGCAAACAAAATAGCCGTAAAAAATAATAATATCATTTAAATAATTAAAAAAGCCCTTCGCCTATTGGTGGAAGGGCTTTTTTAATATGGACAAGAGTCAGCAATCATACTAATAGTAAAATACATAGCGATAGCGAACTTCCCAACCCCGTACCAGTATCAGAAGCGTAATTGTGCGTTCTTTAATAATGAGCTACAGCGCGTATGAAGCTAAATAAATTTAACTATTTATTGCTTTAACCAATACTGGTAATTATTGGCAGGTGCCAGGATAAAAAGGCATACTTCACAGAAATGATATTTTTTGTATGTATAACCCATAAGCCCTTATTCATTTGTGTTAAACGACACACAGTGATTTTTAGAAGGCAGAAAACCTTATATTTATTAAGGGTTTCGTCTAGATTTCCGATAGATCAAATAAACAGCCCGGCGTAACTATGGAGCTTACCAAAGTACATATTTTAGTTGTAGGCTTAGCTGCTTGGATAAGGTATAAATGGCTAATTAGTTAAAGCAGGAACAGGCTTTGTTTGTAGTTGCACCCATATGTGCCTTGCTAATACTGTTTTAATTGCTGGTTATGGCTATCCAGCAATAGCGAGGCTTCTGCAGCCACCCATGCCAATATTAACAGCAATCCCGACCACAATGCAACTGTACCCATAAACGCATTTAAAACGCCCATGCAACTCTGGTTTTAGATTGCCTTACCAATTAAAAAGAAAATGATTGAATTTTACAAGAGCACATAATACATTTATTTGCGTTTAATACTACTTATGGGCTTATTGAAGCGGGCACCCACTTTTTCTGCCGCTTTAAATTTTAATGCTGGCTATCCTGGGCGACAATTACAAGCAGCCAAAACCGTAGTTAATAAAAGGCTGTTGCGCATTATAGGCACTTTAGCCACTTTTAAAATAAAGCATAGCTGTTGCCCCATGCGGCACAACCTGCGATAGCGTGATATTTTATCGAGATGGAATTAAAATAAACCTTGCCAGTTTGGTTGTTTCTTATTATATACCCGTATCTTTGCCTCCCAAAAATAGATTTAAATGGCAAATCACGCAGCAACCAAAAAAGATGTCCGTCAAAGCGCAAAACGTAATGAACGTAACCGTTATTACGGCAAAACAACCCGTAATGCAATACGCGACATTAGAGCAATAGATAACAAAGATGGTGCTACCGAAAAGTTACCAAGCGTTAATGCTATGATTGACAAATTAGCAAAACGTGGTACTATCCATAAAAATAAGGCCTCTAACTTAAAAAGCAAATTAGCGAAAAAAGTGAACGCTTTAGTAAAAGCAGTTTAACAATCGCAATAAAAGTATTTTAAAAAGCCTGTCGAAATAAGTTCGTCAGGCTTTTTTTGTTTATTATTTTTTATTTTTGCAGGCAAGGCGTTTATTAATACCGTTGTACTTTCTTATATCACCTATACATGTAGCCTTGTTATCTTGCAGGTTAAAGTTTGCTTTAAAAAAAGTATCCAATTTATTTTAATCCTTC
>JAYVUJ010000348.1:0-14826 GCA_043788035.1 Ferruginibacter sp.
GCAACTGTTAAAAGCCCAGTAATAAAAAAGGCGGCTAGTAGAAAGTATCCTGGCAATCCTACTACAATTAAAATAAAACTATAAATTAATAAGTATGGAAATCTTTGAGCCATTATCAAAATTTTACGATGCCATTGAAGTAGATCCCAGGATAGGAGTAACACACATCAGCCTTTACATAGCACTGTTGCAGCAATGGAACCTAAATGGTGGCACAAACCCAATAGAGATCGGCAGGGTGAAGCTTATGAATGCTGCAAAAATCAGTTCCCGTTTTACTTTTTACAAGTGCCTCAATGACTTGCATGATTTTATGTACATCAAATATGTGCCATCTTCCAGTAAGTTTATGCTAAGTGTGTACCATTTAAGAGGATTAAAATAATAATAATAAAATTCAATTTTATGGAAACATTGTTTATCCCAAATGAAAAAGATTTTAAAAGGTGGATAAATGAAGCTGTAGAAGAAAGCATAAAGGTTAATTCAGTTGAGATATCAAATATTAAAGATGATGGTAATCTTTTAAATCGCACAGAAATAGCGGCATTCTTAAGAGTATCCTTGGTAACGCTTACAGATTGAATGAAGCGGGGTTTACCGTCACACAAGCAAAGGGGATAAGTTTATTTTATGAAATCAGAAGTGTTAGATTATATAAAAAAAACCAAAATGAAGCAATTTAAGATAGGTTCAAGGTTGCAACATTTAAACAATGAAATATTGTAAAAACAAAACTTACATATTTAGAAACCTGGCAGTTAAATGCCGGGTTTTTTATTTGACATGCGTCAATAATATTTAGAATAATTATTTTTAACTTTCATAAGATTAAGCTCTTTGACTTACGCATAAAAATTATCAAACAAGATTTTTGATATTCATTTGTTTGAAAATTGTTTGAAAATTTTTAAATAATTAATTACTGAGAAATAAACAATTTCTGGAAAGCTGAAATAATTGCCAATGCTGAACAGATAATTAATTTAGCTTTTAAGTGTATTTACTTGACTATAAGTAATTTATGTAATTATTGGAATAAAGTATAAATAAAAACCCCGCTTAAAAAGCGGGGCTGCAATGTGACCCTGTCAGGATTCAAACCTGAAACCTTCTCATCCGTAGTGAGATGCTCTATTCAATTGAGCTACAGAGCCATTCCTTTTTCCTTTAAACCTTGCAACTTATTGCTAAGGGGATTGCAAAAATATAGATTTATTTTATTCATCCCAACTCTTTGTGCATTTTTGCCATAAATAAAAAAATGAAACTTCAATTTTGGGCTATTGGCAAAGGACATGAGCCCTACGTAAAAGAGGGTGTGGAAATGTTTACCAGGCGTATTACCAACTACTATCCGGCGGAATGGAACGTTATTGCCACTACAAAAAATGCAGCTACTTTAAGCGAAGCCGACCTTAAAAAGAAAGAGGGAGAAATTATTTTACAGGTCTTACAAAAAGATGATTATTTGGTATTATTGGATGAAAGAGGCAAACAAACCAGCAGCGAAGGGCTTGCTGCATTCCTGCAATCAAGGGCAAACGAGGGCTTTAAAAACATTGTTTTTTTAATTGGCGGCGCTTATGGCGTTAGCGAAGCAGTAATGCAAAGGGCCAATTATAAATGGAGCTTATCGCAATTGGTTTTTCCACATCAGTTAGTTAGGCTTATATTAACTGAGCAGGTTTATAGGGCCTGCAGCATTAACCGCAATGAAAAATACCATCATAGTTAAAATAATGCAATAGTTTTGGTGCTCAACTTATATGTATGAATTTTTCTAGTGCGCCGGTAACTTTTATCCTTATTGCCATTAACGTTATTGTATCCTTAGTTGGTTTTTCTAATGCCGGTTTTTTAGATAAAACAATTATGTGGCCTTATGCCATTAAAAGGGATAAACAATATTACCGCTTTATAACATCCAGCTTTATACATGCCGATTACATCCATCTGATATTCAATATGTTTAGCTTTTATTTTTTTGGAAGGATCATTGAACAATATTTTTCAGCATACGGCTTAGGAGGAAATGTGTCTTACCTGTTGCTGTATTTTGTGGGGATGATCATTGCAGATATCCCAAGCTACATTAAGCATAAGGATGATTATAATTATAGGGCGCTTGGTGCATCAGGTGCGGTATCCGCAGTAATTTTTGCTTGTATATTATTTAGCCCATGGAGTACTATACTTATTTATTTTATCCCCATGCCCTTTATAGTTTTCGCTTTTCTTTATCTCGCTTACTGCATATATATGTCTAAGAAAAACATAGGCTATGTTAACCATGATGCCCATTTATGGGGTTCTTTATTTGGGTTAATTTTTACAACTATATTAATTGCGGCATTAAATCCTGGAATGTTTCCTGCTATTATCGAACAGCTTTCGCATCCTCATTTTGGCTGATAATTAATTATTATACTTTTTTTGGTAGAAGTCGCTACTTTAAAACGATCATCTATCCTTTTACCCACCACCCAAATTATTTTTTTATCCATTTCCAGCACCCAGGTATTTTCTTTTTGTGTCAACGACAATTTCATGTCGTTCAAAAAACGGTTCAGCTTCTTTTTCTTCTTCATCCCTAACGGGTAAAAATAATCACCCATTTTCCATTTGCGCAGCAGCAAGGGAAACGTAATTTCAGCTGCATCAAGTGTGGCAATCAGGTTATTGGCTATCGGCAGTAAAGTAATCGCATCCATCATTTCAAATTGCAACTCTCCTGCTTCAAATATTATGCTGGCATCTTTCTCTTCAACTAATATGTTTTGGGCTTCAGTATTTAGCACAGGGGCAATAATAAGCCATTGGCGGTTTTTGATAATCCGGTGCGTTGCAGATGATAGGTATTTGCCTGTTTCTCTTTGCAGCAACAGCACGGCTTCATCTGCCTGGTGTGCGGTAAAGCCATATTGTTTTATAATCTCGTACATCAGTGTTGCTAGTGGTATAGCCTTTAATAATTTCAATATAGGTATATGCACTTCATTGCCTTTATGCGCTATCAATTTTTTTATATGGATGTCAATTGCCTGCTGGTACAAAATTTCTGTTTCAGTAAAACGCTGTATGTTTCTCAGGATATTATCTTTTGCCTGCGGAAAACTTTTACTTATCAACGGTAAAATTTCATTACGAAAATAATTGCGTGTATAGTCGTTTTCTGCATTGGTATGGTCTGTAACAAAAGCCAGGTTTTTGGTTTGCACAAAAGCTTCCAACTCGGTACGGCGGGCAAATAATAAGGGGCGCACAATGTTGTTATGTTTGGGTAAAATACCGCGTAGGCCTTTTATGCCAGTACCTCTAAAAAAATTCATAGTAACGGTTTCAATGTTATCATCTGCATGATGTGCAGTAAGGATAAACTGAAATCCATTTTCTTTAGCAACTGCTGCAAACCAGTCGTAGCGCAGGTACCTGGCTGCTTCTTCAATGGATTGTTTTTTGGTGGCTGCAATTGTAGCCGTATCAAAACTGGTTATATAAAAAGGTACTTTGTATGTTTCAGCCAGTTGCAGCACAAATTTTTCATCACTATCGCTGTCGGCACCACGCAGTTTAAAGTTGCAATGCGCAATGGCAAAATTATAGCCAGCTTCTTTGCACAAAGCACATAATACAACAGAATCTATGCCGCCACTTACAGCGAGTAGCAGCTTATCTTTTGGTTGAAAAAGATGTTGTTTTTTATTGAATTGTATAAAATTTTCCAGTAATCCCATAACTATTTTTAGGTGTGTGGTGTTGCCTGCCGCATGCTTACAACTGCGGATAAATAATACGGTAGCAAATTGAGGAAGTATACCAAAAAGGTATGCCGTAAAAGTGAGTGACACAACAATGGTTAACAAAGCTGCTATATTAGACCGGACAAAAATTTTTTTTGGCCGGTAAGTCAGTAAACTGTTAAAATAAAATACCGCCTTATCGCCTTACCGGCAATTTTTGCCTACTCTTCCAAATCTTCCAGCGCACCCTGCAACTCATTGTAAGAGTGGTTGTCCCCTGCCCTTTTTGCTTCTTCCATGCCTCTTTTATAAATCCGGATGGCTTTTTCAAAATCTGCCACACGCTCTAATAGTTTGCCTAAATGATAATAAGAGCCTATATAAGTTGGCTCCCTCAACAGCAATTCGTTAAACAATTTACGGGCCTCATCATCATCGCCAACCTTAATGTATTCCAATGCCAGCGCGTGTTGCAGAAAACTATCCTTGCCCGAAGTTTTCATGTATTCAAGTAACTTTTCTATCCTGCTCATGGTGCAATTATTTTTATCTTTTATATTTTTATTTGAACCAACAACGCTTATCTTTGTTATTAGTTGCATAAACAACCTTTATTTATAGCTCCCTATACTTTAGACAGTAAAGTAGGTGATGAAAAAAAACTTGCATGAAAATTTTAGTCTGTATCAGTAAAACTCCAGATACCACCGCAAAAATAGCCTTCGCTGATAACAATACGAAATTCGCTGATGCCGGCGTGCAATGGATCATTAATCCATACGACGAATGGTATGCCTTGGTTAAGGCGATTGAATTGAAAGAAGCTGATGCCGCAACCGTAATACATTTGGTTACAGTTGGGCTTGCAGATACCGACCCAATCATCCGCAAAGCACTTGCGCTTGGCGGCGATGAAGCCATCCGTGTGAATGCGGATAGCCATGACAGTTACTACATTGCTGCGCAGATATCGTGCATTGCGCAAGAGGGCAATTACGATTTAATTTTTACCGGTAAAGAAACCATCGATTATAATGGAAGCTCCATCGGCGGCATGGTAGCCGAGCTGCTTGATTTGCCTTATGTTTCGCTCGCTACAAAGTTTACGCTGGAAGGTACAAGTGCATCCATCATCCGCGAAATTGAAGGTGGCGAGGAAACAAATACAGTACAATTGCCATTAGTGGTAAGTTGCCAGAAAGGTATGGCAGAACAACGCATCCCTAATATGAAAGGCATCATGGGTGCCAGGAGCAAGCCGCTAAAAGTGGTGGAACCTGCTACTGTAGTGGCTTTCACAAGTATAGTATCGTTTAGTTTGCCACCATCAAAAGCCGGTGTTAAATTAGTAAGTGCCGACCATCCGGAAGAGTTGGTGAGGCTGCTGCATGAAGAAGCTAAAGTTTTTTAATAGCCTACCAGAGCACTCCAAAAGAGGATACTAGGAGCATTCTATTTTATAAGTATTAAACAATTCGCAGCGTTAAAAACCTTCCTTTGAAAGGCAGGTAGGTTGAATTTGGTATAGCTCCGCAACTTGCTACCGTATTTACTTATTTGTAAATATTAATTGTAAAAAAAATTAAACTCGAGTATTATGAGTGTATTAATATTTCTGGATCAATCAGATGGTGAAATAAAGAAATCTTCTTTTGAAGCTGCTGCTTACGGAGCTGCTATCGCTGCGCAAATAGGCACAACCGCAAAAGCAATTGTTTTAGGAACAATAACTGAAGATCTTTCTTCGCTAGGCAATTATGGTATTGCAAAAGTACATGTAGTAAAAAACGAGCAACTTAACCATGTTGATGCACAATTATTTACCAAAATTATTGCAGAGGCAGCTACTGCAATTGGTGCTACTGTAATCGTGTTTTCAAACAATTTTAATGGCAAGGCCATTGCACCGCGTTTAAGCGTACGTTTGAAAGCTGGCTTAGTTTCCGGAGCTATTTCATTGCCAGATACCAGCAATGGTTTTGTGGTTAAGAAGAATGTATTCAGCGGCAAGGCTTTTGCGGATGTTGCTATTGATACGGCAATAAAAATCATCTCCTTAAACCCTAATTCTTATACGCCGGTACTTACAACTGCTACTGCAGAAGTTGTAGATTTTGCAGCTACTGTACAACCAGTTAAAGTTCAGGTTACCGGTACTAATAAAGTGGTGGGCGAAATACCCTTAAGTGAGGCGGAAATTGTAATTAGCGGCGGCCGTGGCTTAAAAGGCCCGGAAAATTGGGGCTTTGTTACTGATCTTGCAAAACAATTAGGCGCTGCAACAGCCTGTAGCCGCCCGGTAGCGGATATTGGTTGGCGCCCACACCACGAGCATGTGGGCCAAACGGGGCTTGCCATTGCACCAAATTTATATTTTGCTATTGGCATTTCTGGCGCCATACAGCATTTAGCGGGCGTAAATAGAAGCAAAACAATTGTGGTTATCAACAAAGACCCGGAAGCACCTTTTTTTAAATCGGCTGATTATGGTATTGTCGGCGATATTTTTGAAGTAATGCCAAAGATTATTGAAGCCGTTAAAAAGCTTAAAGGCAGCCTATAAAATATTAAGTAACTATTAAAGCCTTTCAATTGAATTTGAAAGGCTTTTGTTTTTTATATTTGCTTTTGGGAGCATAAGTTGCTTCTTTGACGAATTTGATATGAAAAAAATAGAATTAGAAATAGTTGCGCTATCGCACAGTATTACACAGACACACTCTTACGCAGTTGTATTGGGGGAAGTAAACGGTTTGCGCCGCTTGCCAATTGTAATTGGTGGCTTTGAGGCCCAGGCAATTGCAGTTGCACTAGAAAGGATGAGCCCAAGCCGGCCATTGACCCATGATTTAATGAAAAATTTTATGATGGCTTTTAATGTAGAGCTTCACGAAGTGATAATCAACGATTTGCAGGAAGGTATTTTTTACAGTAAATTAGTATGCAGTAGCCAGAATGATACCGTAGAAATTGATTCGCGTACATCGGATGCATTGGCGCTGGCAGTGCGTTTTGGCTGTTCTATCTTTACATACGATAATATTTTAGACAGCGCCGGCATATTGATGGAAAATGATGATAAGAAGAAAAAATCACCCTCTGCCTCACTAACTACAGAAACTGGTGGCAGGGACGAGTTGCAAAAAATGTCTACTGAAGAATTAAATACCTTGCTAAACGAAGTGCTGGAACAGGAAGATTACATCCGTGCCATTGCCATCCGTGACGAAATTAAAAGCAGGAAGATTTAATATAATGGATAATTAATTAGCGGATAATTGATAGTGTTTTAAATGGATGCTCTTTTCAACTATTATTTCAAATTGATAATAAATACAGGCTCTCCCTCCACCCATTATCAATTATCATTTAAAATTATCAATTACAATGATAGTGTTTCCCAACTGCAAAATTAACCTTGGCTTACGAATAATCAATAAAAGAGATGATGGATACCATAATATAGAAACTGTTTTTTATCCTATCCCACTAAAAGATGCGCTTGAAATAATTGAAGCTGATAATATAAATCAGGTACAATTTACTAGTTCTGGATTGGTAGTTAATGGTGATGAAAAGGACAACCTATGTGTAAAAGCCTATCATCTACTAAAAAAAGATTTTTCTAACTTACCCTCCGTAAAAATACACCTTCATAAAAATATACCCATGGGCGCTGGTTTAGGCGGCGGTTCCGCTGATGCGGCATTTACTTTACAGCATCTTAACAACCAATTTAAATTAAACTTATCAGTGCCTCAACTGATTGAGTATGCCTTACAGCTTGGCAGCGATTGCCCATTTTTTATTTTAAATCAACCTTGCATTGGTACCAGCCGTGGGGAACAATTACAAGCAATAACATTGGACTTATCTAGGTATAACCTTGTAATAATTAACCCAAACATCCACATAAATACAGGTGAGGCATTTAACAGTTTACATCTTCAACAACAAAATAAACGTGCATCATCCTTAAAAGAAATTATCAGGCAACCTATAGAAAGCTGGCAACATTCTTTAAAAAACGATTTTGAAGTTGCTGTATTTGAAAAATATCCCGCAATAAAAAAAATTAAGGAAACGCTTTACCAGCAAGGAGCATCGTATGCTGCAATGAGCGGCAGTGGCAGCACAGTCTATGGCTTATTTTCAAAAAATACCCAACCGTCCTTTAATTTTGCCACTTCTTTTTTTGTAAGGCAACTTTCTTTGTAATAACCTGTTAATGTTCTCTTTAAAATCAGTAATACTTTGCAAAGCAAACTTCTATATAACAGCTTTGCTATAAATTGCGATACTATAAATTTAAACCATGAACAAAAGCTTACTTAGCGTAGCCCTATTTTTAAGCGTTACCGCATTTGCACAAAAGCCTACCGATGTAGTGCCTAATAATTGGCACCAGCTTGATAAAGCAACAACCGGCTATTATGGCATCAGCCTCGATAAAGCATACGCATTCGCTAAAAGTAAAAAGTTAAAAAGCAAGCAAGTTATAGTTGCCGTGATAGATGGCGGAATTGATACTTTGCACGAAGACCTGAAACCTATTTTATGGACTAATACAAAAGAAATACCCGGCAACGGTATTGATGATGACCATAACGGCTACATCGATGACATACACGGATGGAATTTTTTAGGCAATAAAGATGGCCGTAACGTAAAAGAAGATAGCTACGAAGCTGCCCGCGTGTACACAGCATTAAAGGCTAAATTCGGCAACGAGATACCTGATAGCGCTAGTACTAAACAAGCAGACCAGGCAGAAGTAGCATTATATATAAAAGTAAAAGAAAAAATAGTGGGCAGCATACACCCCGATGAAGTTGCTTTTGTAAAACAATTATTGCCAAACTTTTTAAAAGGAGATTCTATAATCAAAAAAGATTTGGGGAAAGAAGAATACAGTTGTACCGACCTTGAAAAATATGTACCCACCCAAACAGATGCAAAAAACACCAAAATGTTTTTAACGCAAATTTGTAAAGGAAATAAGACCAACGATATTACCAACAAACAAATAATAGGCGAATTACAGGGCGAGCTAAGGAAAGCCGAGACCGCAACAACTGCACCAGAAGAATACCGCAAAAATGTTGTGCTGGACGATGAGAATGATATTAGCGACCGGTACTATGGCAACAGCGATGTTATGACAGGCACGCCGTTCCATGGTACGCATTGCGCTGGCATTGTTGGTGCTGTTGAATATAAAGGCAAAGGCCTGGCGGGCGTTGCAAACAATGTACGTATAATGATGGTACGTGCCGTACCCGACGGAGATGAGCATGATAAAGATATAGCCAATGCCATCCGTTATGCGGTTGATAACGGTGCACAAATAATTAGTATGAGTTTTGGCAAAGAATTTTCGCCAAGAAAACAATGGGTGGATGATGCGGTAAGATATGCAGAAAGCAAGGACGTATTATTGGTGCATGCTGCTGGCAATGATGCTAAGAATGTTGATAGCGCTGATAATTTTCCTAACCCGGTGTATTTGGATAATGGGCAAAGAGCTACCAATTGGATAACAGTTGGTGCTAGTGGCGACCCTAAAAATGGGGGCATTACAGCAGGCTTTAGCAATTACGGCAAAAAAGAAGTAGATGTATTTGCACCAGGGGTTGAAATTTATTCTACCATCCCTGGCGGTACTACTAATTATGGCCACGCCTCTGGTACTAGCATGGCTTGCCCTGTAGTGGCAGGCACGGCGGCTTTATTACTGCAATATTTTCCTAAGTTAAGCGCTACGCAATTAAAATATATTATTGAAAAATCTGCTGTTGCGCCTGCTATGGATGTAAATATACCTGAAGCTGGTGTAGCAGTTATTGTAGGTGAAAAAAAGAAAATGGTTAAGTTGAGTGAGCTTTGCAAATCTGGCGGTTTACTGAATGCTTATGAAGCTATAAAACTGGCCGCTTCTTTAAAAGGTGACAGGAAACAAAATAAACAAGTATTGCCAAAACCAATACTTACCAATAATAAACAAGGTTAATTAAGTAACCACTTTATTTAATTATTTTAGTGCCGGGTTAACGCCCGGCATTTTTTTATTACTTAAAACCAACTTATATGTTTAAAGCAGCGCTTACAAATTACCCCAGTTATTTTCAACGGTATATAGACTTGGTGCCGGATGATAATGAATTGATTGCAGGGTTTTATATTCAGCGCCCTATTATTGTAGATTTTTTAGAAAGCATTACTGAAGAAAAATCCACCTATGCTTATGCGCCTGATAAATGGACATTGAAAGACATGCTGCAGCACATGACGGATACAGAAAGAATATTCGGGTACCGTGCTTTGTGTTTTGCAAGAGGAGAAAAAATTTCGTTACCAGGTTTTGAAGAAAGCGAATATGCCGCAAACGTTAATGCGGGTGAAAGAAGCTGGCAAAATCTATTGGAAGAATTTTTTGCAGTCCGTTATACAAGCGAATTACTTTTTAAAAGTTTTAGTGCAGAGGTATCAAAAAGGACAGGCATTGCCAATAATAATGTGACAAGTGTTGGGAGCTTGGGCTTTATAACTTTAGGGCATGTATACCACCATAAAAAAATAATTGAAGAAAGATATTTGTAAGCAAAAAGTATCACCTGGCTTTGTAATTTAAATTGGCACAAAAGTATTTATTGTATGATGACAGCCAAGACTGAATACCAGAAGATGCTTGCCGGAGAATTGTATGATGCAAGCGATTATAAATTGATGCAGCTGCGTATAAAAGCAAGGGATTGGATGATGGCTTATAATCAAACAGCTTATAACAAACACGCCCGAAGCAAATTATTACAGCCACTTTTAGGTAAGATGGGTGCTAACGTAGATATACAAACGCCTTTTTTTGCAGATTATGGATGCCATATAAAAGTAGGCGATAACTTTTTCGCCAACTTTAATTGCGTGTTTTTGGATTGCAATTTTATTACTTGCGGCGATAATGTTTTTCTTGGCCCTAACGTACAATTGTACGCGGCGCACCACCCCGTAATTGCTGCAGAAAGGATAAAGGGCCCAGAACTAGCATCACCCATAATTATTGGTGACAATGTATGGATTGGCGGTGGTGCCATTATATGCGCAGGCGTTACCATTGGCAGCAATACTACTATTGGCGCAGGCAGTGTAGTGGTAAAAGATATTCCTGTAAACGTAGTGGCAGCAGGCAATCCCTGTAAAATTATAAAAATATTATAGGGCAGCAAACTACTGCTTTCTACAAGCGGTATAATAAAAGACAGCTGAAAAACTGATGTAAAAAACACAACCTCCCTGTTCTCCAATGGAGGTCTCTCGACTTTGGGAAATATAAAAATTATCAAATTATCTTACGCTACGAAACTCTTTTTTGGCAGCAAGTGAGGCTACTGTATAAGCCGGCATAATAATTTATATATTAAAAAAGCCGCTTCAAAAACGAAGCGGCTTTTACTTATTTAAATAATTATATTAATTTTCTTTTGTTGTTTTAGCGCTAGCTTTTAGGGCAACATTAGTTTGGTTAATCATATTATCCATTACCTTAACTGTTTCATCAATATACACATCACCTTTTACACGATTAATGAATTGCTTGTTCCTGTCGAGCCTGTCTTTATCCTGGGCAAAGCCTGCGGTATCAATTGGGTTGTTGATAACGCTCAAATCTTTTGGTAATTTGTACAAGCTATCCAATAGTTTGTAAGCATTTTTCAACTGCTGTTGTTCTTGCTGGTACTTAATTAAATTTAAAGGATATTCTTTATCGTTCTGCTTGTCAATCCAGGCAATCTCAGTTTTCATTTTGTTGAATGTGGTACTGGTATTTACTTGTGACGATGCTGCAGTAATTACCTCTTCATTGCTATAATTACTTACCCAGGGCTTATATTCTGCCTTGTTTATTTCATCCCAGCTTAATGCAGATTTATTATCTTTTTCCCTTGATTTATAAAATTCAAAACGGTCAGGTATCACAATATCCGGAGTAACTCCTTTTAACTGGGTGGAGCCTCCGCTAATGCGGTAAAACTTTTGTAAGGTCAATTTAACAGTACCAAGGTCTTCAGAAGTTTTAGCAAACGCCGGGTTTTCTGCTTCGGGGTTTAATGGGATGGTACGTTGTACGGTACCTTTTCCGTATGTAGAAGTACTGCCAATGATGATACCACGCTTGTAATCCTGTATTGCTGCGGCAAATATTTCAGATGCAGATGCACTACCTTCATCAACCATTACCGTTAACGGTCCACTATAAAGTACACTTTTGTCCCTGTCTCTCCAAACATAGGGCTGTTTTTCATCCCTGCCACGCACCTGGCAAATTGGTCCATCTTCAATAAATAAACCAGCCATCTTCACAACTTCCGGTAAAGATCCGCCGCCATTGCCCCGTAAGTCCATTACAATGCCTTCAACATTTTGCGCTTTTAATTTTACTATTTCTTTGGCAACATCTTCACTGCATTTCGCACCATTTGGCTTATCAAAATCCATGTAAAATTCAGGCAGATAGATGTACCCAATTTTGTGGGTGCCATTAATGATAACGCTTTTTGCGAATGTATCTTCCAGCTTAATCTCGCCTCTTTTTAATACCACTATTTTCATGGTTCCATCAGGCTTGCGTACCGTAAGCCTAATTTCGCTACCAGCTTCAGAGCCACGTATTAATTTTACAGCATCTGTAACCGCATAACCTGTAACATCCACTGGCTCTGCACTTCCCTGCCCAATCTTCACAATTTCATCGTTCACTAATAATTGCCCACTTTTCCAGGCAGGCATGCCTGTTATAAGACTGGCTATTTTTATTTTGCTTTCTTCTTCTTTCAATTGGGCACCAATGCCGTAGAATTTTCCGCTCATCATTTCGTTGAACCCCCTGCTATCAACCGGTGCAAAGTAATCGCTGTGAGGGTCCATTTCGCTGGTAATGGCGTTTACGAAAGAACTAAAAACCTCGTCGTTGGTATTGTGCGTTTTTAACGTTGTAAAATAACGGTCAATTTGCTTTTTTACTAACTCTCTTGCTTTTCTTTCCAAAGTAGAATCTGCTTCGTAAACAAATTTCTTAGCCAAAACTTTACCGATGGTACCTGTACTATCTGCAATAATTGCAATGGGCTTTTTATTTTTGCCGTTTTCCCTCTCTTCCAATAAATCTGCATATTTTCCCAATACCAGGTATTTTAAGCGTTTGCGCCATACTTCTTTTTTTTCTACATCTGTAGTTGGGTAGCTTAGTTTATTTCCATCCAACAATATTTGCTCATCTGTAGTAAAATCCAGGGGCTTGCTAAGTAGTTCTGTAAAATATTGAGATGCCTGGTTTAAACGGCGGGTGTACGAATCATTGATAGCATAAAAAGATTCCAGCTTATCGCCATGTATTTCGTTATCAATCCTATTCTCGTATTTTTTAAAACTGTCAATATCGCTTTGCAAAAAAATACTTTTATCTTCATCAAGCTCTTTAATAAACCGGTTAAGCACTTGTTTAGAGAAACTGTCATTAATATTTTTGGGGCTGTAATGGCCTTGTTCTAATAACAATCCTACGTTGCGTAGTATTTTTTCGTTTTTTGTCTTAGGGTTATCACTGCCAAGCCCCTGTGTTTGAAAAGCCACAAATAGGCTTCCTACAGTAAGCACCAGTAATACCGGTAGAAATTTTTTACTCATAATTATTTGCTGGATTTTAAGCATAATATAAAATTAACGGAAAAATGAATGTATTTATTGGATTAACATCTCATTATGGACTAATGTTTTCTTAAAAATTAATGAGTGGCATTAACGTTATTTGTGACAGGCGTAATATTATAATTTAAGTAGGGTGTATATTTTTAGTATAACTATGATTAACAAATTATTTACTCCTAATTACAGCTTATATATCAATAAAGTTAAGTTGAAGCCTTCCCTATCTTTTGAAGCGGGGATTGTTAAGGGTTAGGTAAAACAAAACCCTTACCATAAAGGCTTTGCGTCGTGTTCATTACTGTAGATACGCTTATTTTATTGTGTTAGGTTTGTTAACTTATGGCCCATTTAAAACGCAAAACTTTTTATACATAAAAAAAGCCCTGCACAAAGTACAAGGCTATTTTAAAAGTGGGTAATCGAGGGGGCTCGAACCCCCGACCCTCAGAATCACAATCTGATGCTCTAACCAACTGAGCTACGACTACCGTTTTTTATTGGATAGCAAAAATAGCAAAAAACTTTGCTCCTTCAAAATTACATTTGAAGTTTTAGGGTTTTTATTTATTTTTTATGGATTGATGTAAACAGGTACCTCTATTGGTTGGTAAAACAGGGCCGTCTTTAACTGCTGCTAGTTGGGCATTAATACCGTTCTTTGCAACTTTAAATAAAATTATGAACTGGACAGGCAACATCATTACCATTTTATTAAGCACTTTTACTGGATGGGTTACCACCTGGATTGCTATAAAGATGCTTTTTCATCCCAGAAAACCTATAAATATCCTAGGGTTTAAATTACAAGGCATCTTTCCAAAAAACCAGCGTGCCATTGCTGAAAAACTGGGTCAGGTTGTTGGTAAGGAACTTTTATCTTTTGATGAGATTGAGCAAAAAATTACCAACCCTGAAAACCTTCAAAAGTTAAGGCCTGATATTGAGCAGCATATCGATCAATTTTTACGGATAAAATTATTAGAAGTTTTCCCCATGCTTTCGATGCTAATTGGAGAAAAAACAATCCTTCAATTAAAAGAAGCTTTTTTATTAGAACTAGAAAATTTATTTCCGGTGTTAATGAAGAATTACATGGGTAAATTACAAGAAGACCTTGACCTGGAAAAGATAGTAACCGAAAAAGTAGCTAATTTCTCTACAGAAAAACTAGAGGACATATTAAATCAGATCACAAAAAAAGAGTTTACATTCCTTGAATTTATAGGCGGTTTTTTTGGCTTGCTTATTGGCATAGTACAAGTATTAGTAAGCCTTTTAACCAAGTGATAACAAGCTTTAAAAGTAGTATTGCTATTATCATATTGCCGTTCATAAATTACTTTCAATTATTTAAACATTAGCTAAGCACGTTGGTTTAAGT
>JAYVUJ010000349.1:0-4708 GCA_043788035.1 Ferruginibacter sp.
AGCCGCTTCTTTTGATGGCCCGATTACTTGTATATGTGCAGTAGCAGGATTATCTTTAAAAAAATTATAAATACCTTTTACCAATGGCTCTTCGGGCCCGACTATCAGCATATCAATAGTACTGGCAAGGCAAAAATCTGCCAGACCGGCAAAATTATAGATGCCAATCGCAATGTTAGTGCCAAACTGGGCTGTACCCGCATTGCCCGGAGCAATAAATAATTTGTCGCATAAAGGGCTTTGATTTATTTTCCATGCCAATGTATGTTCACGCCCACCGCCGCCAATTAATAATAAGTTCATTAAAAATTTGTTTAAGGATATGAGAAGGAGCTGCGAATTTAAAGAAGCGAAAACAGTAAACCATAATTATTTTAGCAAAACTCGCATTTACTCCATCTTATTTTATAAATAAGAAATCCGGTTTACGCTAACTCAAACAAATTTTGGTACTTTGGGTATTAAAAATCAATAATCATTCACATAAAAAAATAGGAATATGATTGGACAAGTAAGTGCAGCCAAACACCCCAAGGCATTATATGTGCTTTTTTTAACGGAAATGTGGGAACGGTTTGCTTATTATTTAATGGTAGGCATCTTATTTCTTTACCTTACAGATACTACAACCGGAGGGAAAGGCTGGAGCAGCAGGGTTGGGGCTGATGTGGTAGGAAGTTTTATTGCGCTGGTTTATTTGACACCTTTTATTGGCGGCCTTGTTGCAGACAGGTATCTTGGTTATATTAAATCTATATTTTTTGGCGGTTCCCTGATGGCGACTGGCTATTTATGCCTTTCTATCCCCGGCGATACTGCTATGTTTATTTCTTTAGGGTTAATTATTATTGGTAATGGCTTTTTTAAGCCAAACATCAGTACACTGCTTGGCAACATTTATAATAAAGATGAATTAAAGCCTTTAAAGGATAATGCCTATAATATTTTTTACATGGGCATTAATATCGGTGCCTTTTTTTGCAATTTTGTTGCCGCATATTTGCGCAACAAATATGGCTGGGGATATGCTTTTGGCGCTGCTGGCATAGGCATTATAATCGGTATGATCGTGCTGGCATCTTCTTTAAAACATGTGCGGGAAGGCGATATTAAAAAGCTTACCCAAAAAGAAGATATGTCGCTGGGGCAAATTTGTGGCTACGTTTTTTTGCCTGCTTTACTTGCGGCAATAGTTGGATGGATTGTACCCAGTTCACTTTTTCACTCTACTATAATGGGCAGCAAAGCAAATGATGCATTCATCTTTGCCTGCATACCAATCATTGCTTTTTATATTTCTTTATGGGTAAAAGCCAAAGGGCAAGATAAAAAAGGCATTGGAGCGTTGCTATTTATTTTTACAGTGAGCATTGTTTTCTGGACAATCTACAACCAGAATTCTACAGGGCTTACTATTTGGGCAGAAAAGCATACTGACAGGACTGTCTCGCCATCTAATGCAAAGTTAATTGGTGCCGTTTTTCCATTGCAACAAGTAACAGATACGCCAAGGCTTGTAAATAAAGTCGATAAATTTTTTGTTGATGTAAAAGATGATAGCGGCAATGTAGTTAAGGTAATGGGGGCCGACCCGTACTTTAACAATGTACCAAAAGATCAATGGCCAAATGGCAAAGTAGTCAAGTTGTTTAATACAGAATTATTTCAATCCATCAACCCGTTGTTTATTGTAGTGCTTACCTTACTATTTGTTTGGCTATTTAATTTTCTGCGCAAGCGTGGAAAGGAGCCTGCAACGGCGGCCAAGTTCGGCATGGCCTTATTTATTTCTGGTTTATCCGCACTGGTAATGGTATTCGCAATTATGTCTGTTCCTTCTGTGTATGGGTTTAAAACGGCACCAACTTGGCTTTGGGCCACTTACGGCGTATTTACTATTAGTGAAATATTTTTAAGCCCTATCGGTTTATCGCTTGTATCAAAGCTTGCTCCAGCAAGGCTTACAGCTTTAATGATGGGCGGGTGGTTCCTATCCACGTCTATCGGCGGAAAAATTGCAGGTGTAATGACAAGCTTTTGGGATGACTTTACCGATAAAAAAGTATTCTTTTTAATATTGGTGGTTGCTGCGTTTATTGCCGGCATACTTATTTATTCAAGGTTAAAATCTTTAAACCAAATTGTAAAGGATAAGACTGGCTCTGCATAAATAATTTTTATTTTATCTGATTATAGTAAACCAATTTGCTATGATAGAGTAAAACCCTTTTACCTTTTTTTGATCCAGAAACCTATATTAAAAAATTTACAGGAATTAAGGTATTTATACAAGTGTTCCCTATCATTCCCGGATATACTATTTTGAATAAAGTATTGATGGGCATTTCAGTAATTGTTTCCGAAGTTTTTTTACTTCTCCATCAGTTATTGTATGCAACATTGGCACAGCTAATTTTCTAATTTTAGAGTTGGGTATTGCTATTGCAATGATTACTTTTTTGCACTATTATACTTCAGTTTTTAAAGGTTGTTTTGTGGAAGGGTAGCAGCTTCGTAAAAGGTTGAATTACTAAATATTCTCGCTTAAATCATTTTAAATAAACTTTAAATAATCACCTGGCTTTTCAACAATCAAACTATCATCTGCACCAAGCCATTTATTTAAAACAGTGGCATACACATCTTTAAAATCAACTGTATGCTTTAGGTCGCCATCTGTTAAGTTGGTAAGGTCTGGCATAGCATTGAGCACGCCTTTTTCTTTTAATCCACCACCGATGAAAAACATGTTATTGGCTGTTCCATGGTCTGTACCGCCGCTGGCATTTTGTGTTACACGCCTTCCAAATTCACTAAAGGTCATCATTAGTACATCCTGAAAACGATGGTTCTTTTTTAAGTCTGCCGTAAACGCTTTTACGGCATCATTCAATTCTGTAAATAATTTTTTTTGCTGGTCGTGCTGGTTTACATGCGTATCAAAACTACCGAGTGAAACATAGTACACTTTGGTATTGATATCACTCATTATGAGCGACGCAATAGTCTTTAAATCTTTGCCCAAGCCAGTACCAGGGTAGCTTTCCGCAGTAGGATGCAGCTTGCTTTGCTGAAAAATATAATCGGCGCTGCTTAATGTTTCGCTCATTGTCTTGTACAGGTAATCTGCTGTTTCTTCACCGGTATGGTGCGCTGCATTGATATCTTTAAAAAACCTTTCATTGCTGCTGGTATACAACTTGGCAGGGTCTTTAAAAGCTAGCCCGTTGTTACCGTTGCCTTTTAATGCAAGGCTTAAAATATCATCAATTTCCAATGCCTGTGTAGGTTTGTCGCAGCCTTTGCATTGCGCATCCAGGTAACGGCCTATCCAGCCAGTGCTAGCATATTCGTTGCTGTTGCTGGCAGTCTGCCAAATATCCATGCTTCTAAAATGAGAGCGGTCTGGGTTAGGATAGCCAACGTTATTTAATATCCCCAGGCTTCCTTCATCAAACAAATCTTTAAAGTTTATCAAGGCAGGGTTTAGCCCCGTTTCATCTGTAAGATGTACAGCTTCTTCTTTAGTAATACCAAGCTTTGGGCGTTCCCTGTAATAAATATCATTTTGAACCGGTATCACCGTATTCAATCCATCATTGCCGCCACTAAATTGAATTACCACAACCACTTTATTACCAGCCGGCACCATCATCGGCTTTTCAAAAGCCTTTAAAAATTTAGGCACCATAAAAGATGCGGTAGCCAATGAACCAACCTGTAAAAATGTTTTTCGTTTGATAAGCATGATAAAAATTTGAGTGGTTAAAAAATTACTGCTCCCCAAGCGCTTCTATAAGGGAGATGAGAGATGATACCCTGCGGGGCATTAACACAATTGATATTCGGGCGTACTCATTAAATTAATAGTGACGCTTTTAATATAATTTTCCCGGCTTTCGTTATTGAGGTATTTAGCCAGCAACGCAGTATCTACCCTACCCTTTGATTGTAATATTGTATCTGTAATTTTAGGTAGCAAATTTTCTCGGGGGGTATCTTTAAAAATGGTGGCTACCATTGCCCAATCCACAATAGCAGTACCTCCCCTATCGGCGTAGCCTTTATTTAATTTATCGGTTATTTTGTTTTCTGCCATGCGCCCCATCATTACATCATCATCGCTTTTTGGGTGTATGTTAATGGCTTCATTGGCAGTAATTATTTGTGGTATCCGCAAGCGCAACATCAGGGTGCTGCTATCTATCCAACTTTTACCCCCTGACCAGCCTGCTACATTGGGTGGGTAAAAAAGCACTTGCCCCAGGGCCTGCTGAAACAATAACTGGGCTCCATCATTCTGTAATTCCAACGGTAAAAAACGGCGTAAGCCTGCCAATAATTCTACCGGTGATTTTATTTTTATGCCAATATTTTTCTGGTCATAAAACCAATCGCTGGTAAAAATATCTTCCATCAAACCTTTAATCTCGTAACCACTTTTATAAAAACGGGTAGCAAGCCAGGCTACCTTACCATCATCGGTAATATCGTTTACAAAGTAGCGGTATATTTTTTTTGTAATAAAAATAGCTACCTGCTTTTGTTGCAGTAAAATATCGAGTATGGCATCACCATCAAAATTGCCTGTTTGTCCTAAAAAAGTTTTGCTGCCGTCATCATGCTGGTTAGGGCGGCTTAAAAAATCCCCTTGCGGGCCGTACCCCCAGCCTGTAAAAGCCCTGGCAGCTTCTTTAACATCATTCTC
>JAYVUJ010000350.1:0-2789 GCA_043788035.1 Ferruginibacter sp.
TCTTTTATAATTTCGGTACTCAAAAAAAAGTTTTCAGAAACATCATAACCCAACCCTATTTTATAAGCAGCAGTTAGCTTTTCATTTGATGTAGAAAATTTGCCTCCTACAGGATTATACACATGCACGCCCATGTTAAGCTTATCAGTTAAATGAACGATAGCGCCAAACTCAATATCAACCGCAGATGCGCTATTGTAAGCAGGTACTTTGTAACTGTAATAATTAAATTGAATGCCCACATCAACTTTACTTCCAAGGCTTCGGGCATAGGCAAGCCCAACCTGGCTTTCATTAAAATTTTTAAACCCGCTATATTTTATGTTAATGCCAAAATTTCCATTTTTTGTGGGGACGGCTACTGCAACGGTGTATAAGCTAGTAGCGCTCAATAAAAAATTTCTCTCGCCATATACGCCGGCCGTAATGTTTTTTATTTGGTTAATGCTGCCTGGTTATTGAGGTAACTAAATACATCGCCAAATTGGGTACTGTAACTTGCCTGCCCAAGATAAATAGCAGCAACAGGTTGCCGGAGAGATTGTGCTTTTGAGGTTGAGGGTATAATGCACAGGAATACCATTATATACATTAATTTGTTCAAGTGGGTACGTTTAATAAGAGCAATGTAAAGATAAGTGCGCAACGAAACATCATACCTTAATTGTTGTTACTTTTGCAAATGCAAATTTTAGATGGAAAAGTCGTATCGCAGGCTGTAAAAGATGCCGTAAAAATAAAGGCAGCCGCATTAAAAGCCGAAGGTAAAAAAACACCGCACCTAGCCGCTGTTTTAATAGGCAGCAATGGTGCCAGCGAAACCTACGTGGCCAGCAAAGTAAAAAGTTGTGAGGAAGTAGGTTTTAAAAGCTCGCTGATAAGGTTGCCGGATAATATTGATGAAGCCACTCTGGTAGCTACCATTGAACAGTTAAACAATGATGATGATGTCGATGGCATACTGGTTCAACTACCGCTGCCAAAGCATATCAGCGAAGCAACCATTATCAGCCTGATTAATCCCGTAAAAGATGTGGATGGTTTTCACCCTATAAGCGTTGGCAAAATGGTACAGGGCTTGCCTACTTTTATACCAGCTACACCTTACGGTATTATATTAATGCTGCAGCACTATAATATTGAAACCAAAGGCAAGCACGCCGTAGTGCTGGGCCGAAGCAATATTGTTGGCCGGCCAATAAGCATTTTATTAAGCCAAAATACTTACCCCGGTAATTGCACTGTAACGGTGTGCCACAGCCATACACAAAGTTTAAAAGAAATTTGCCTGCAGGCAGATATTATTGTTGCAGCCTTGGGCATACCCGGTTTTTTAAAGGCCGATATGGTAAAAGAAGGTGCCGTAATTATTGACGTAGGTATTACCCGTGTGCCAGATGCTGCAAAGAAAAGCGGCTTTGCCATTAAAGGTGATGTTGACTATGTACATGTTGCGCCTAAAACCAGTTACATTACACCAGTACCGGGCGGCGTTGGCTTAATGACCATTGCTGCTTTGCTGATGAATACATACAATGCCTGCGAACAAAAAACCCTGTACCCGCAAGCGGGAAAATAATACAACTTAACCAAAAGTAGTAGAAACGATTTTCAAAAATGATAGAAACACGGTCCATATCAACACAGCTTCTTCCGGTAATGGAGCATTTTTATACCATCCAGGGAGAAGGCAGCCACCAAGGCAGGGCAGCCTATTTTATCCGCCTGGGCGGTTGCGATGTAGGCTGTGTTTGGTGCGATGTAAAGGATAGCTGGGATGCAAGTAAACATCCTTTAGTAAGCATTAAAATGCTTACAGATATTGTAGCGGCAACCCCAACGAAGCTTGTAGTAATTACTGGTGGAGAGCCTTTGTTACACGATTTGACAGTATTGACAGCTTCTTTACAAGCTAAAGGCTTTGAAATTAATATTGAAACTTCCGGCTCATCGCCATTAAGCGGCAACTGGGACTGGATATGCCTTTCGCCCAAAAAATTTAAGGCGCCTTTACCTGAAGTAGTGCCTTTTGCCAATGAACTAAAAGTGGTAATTTTTAATAAGCATGATTTTGCCTGGGCAGAAACTTATGCCGCACAAGTAAGCGACCATTGCAAATTATACCTGCAGCCCGAGTGGGATAAAGCAGCTGCAATTACACCCATCATCATCGATTATATTAAAGCGCATCCGCAATGGCAACTTTCTTTGCAGGTACATAAATATATTAATGTGCCCTAAAGCATATAATGAATTACCCCGGGCTTAAGCGCGGGGTAATTCATTTTTAACATCCTCCGCAATTTTTTATTTATAATTCGTTTTATCTTCAATATATAAATTAAGATGGATGAAAATAGAAAAAACGATTTTCAAAAAGCTACCCTTTATAATTGCATTTTTACTATTTATTGCCGCTCCCGCAAATGCACAATGGTACAACCCCGGGAAAGTAAATAAAAAGGCTTCGATGGTATATGAGCTGGCTTACCAAAATGCACAGGATGGAAAATATGGTGAAGCAATTGCCAACATCAACAAAGCTATTTTAATAGAACCAAAATATGTAGAAGCGTATTTATCCAGAGCGGGCATTTACGCCGACCAGCAAAAATATGATAGCTCAGTACTTGATTTTGAAAAGGCCTTGCAACTGGATGCCGCGTTTGCAAAAACATATTTATTGCCCTACTCTATTTCTTTGGCAGGCATCGGACAATTTCAAAAAGCATTGGTTGCCGTCACGGAATTTCTTACAAATAATACCTTGAACGTCCAAAGCCAACAAG
>JAYVUJ010000351.1:0-3433 GCA_043788035.1 Ferruginibacter sp.
TTTTGCAGGCAACAGAAAAAAACGGGCAAGGCATTATAAGCACACACTTGCATAGCGATGGCCAAAGCGCGGAGCTGCTCGCCATGTACAACCCGGGTACTCACGCCAACCATTGGGTAAAAGAGGATGTTGCTGATTTTAGCGATGCCCCTATTGGCGATATGTTCATGAGCCACGAAATGATAGACAAGGCGCAGAACTTTCCTTATATGGATGGGCAGGCAGTGTTTAAAAAAGCCATCGTAAAATTTCCAGAAGTTATTATAGAAGCGCTTACAAAAAATAATCTTGCCCCAAGCGATATTAATCTGTTAGTGCCTCATCAGGCAAACTTGCGCATCAGCCAATACGTGCAGCAAAAGCTAGCCCTGCGAGATGACCAGGTATTCAACAACATACAGAAATTTGGCAATACCACCGCAGCTTCCATACCCATTGCGCTATGCCAGGCCTGGGAAGAAGGCAAAGTAAAAGAAGGCGACCTGGTTTGCTTAGCAGCTTTTGGAAGTGGCTTCACCTGGGCTAGTGCGTTAATACGTTGGTAGCAAAAAAGTTTTTTATTTTTTGTTCTTCAATGCCAGATATCATTAATTTGCTTTGAAGTCTCCATTTACAGAAATTTTTAATTCTTAATTTCTAATTTTTAATTCCTTTCTCCAGCATAATAATATAGCAACTGTAACACCATTGTTTTAATTTTAGGCACTTAAAAAAAAGTGGATGCAGCGTAAAATAATTTATTTCATCAACCCCATTTCTGGCACAAAAAACAAGGCAGCTGCTTTAAGTACAATAAAAAAAAGGACAACCCAAGAAAATATCCCTTTTGAAATTTTACATACTAATGCTGGAGGTAATTATTACTTTTTAAAAGAAAAAATTGATGCGGAAGGTATTACCGATATTGTTATTTGTGGAGGGGATGGCACCGTTAGCCAGGTTGCAGCATCACTAATTAATGAAGATATAAACATCGGTATTATCCCTATGGGCTCTGGCAATGGGCTGGCCCTGGCCGCAAAAATCCCAAAGGATATTAATAAAGCGCTGGATATTATATTTACCGGCAAAGGCAGGTATATCGATTCATTTTTTATAAACGAAACATTTAGCTGCATGTTATGCGGGCTGGGCTTTGATGCACAGGTAGCGCAGGATTTTGCCAAGGAGCCAACCCGTGGGCTAGGTACTTACATTAAAAAAACCCTGGAAAATTTTATAACCGCTAAGCCATATACTTTTGAAATAATCAACAAAGGAAAATCTTTTTCAACCGAGGCATTTTTTATCAGCATTGCAAATAGCAACCAGTTTGGCAACCAGTTTACTATTGCCCCGCAAGCAAGCCTTAACGATGGGCTGCTAGATATTGTGGTAGTTAAAAAAATGAGCAAGCTCCGTATGCTATTGGCTGTAACAAAGCAAGTTTTGGCTGGCAAAATAAATGAGCATAATGAAAAAACTTTTCATAAAAAAGATGTGCTCTACTTTCAAACAGCCCAGCTTATAATACACAACCTTACACCTGCACCGCTGCATATTGATGGCGACCCGGCAAATACAGCAAAAAAACTTATAATAAAGATAATACCCGATGCGTTTAAATTAATACAGCCAAACATAAAATTGTAACAAGTAAAATAACGTAACTTCAACTAACCATTTTAAAAACAAAAAAGATAAGGGAATGCGTACAGTTGCTAACATACTAATAAACAAGCCACCGGTATTTAATTTTGTAGAGCCAGATGCAAAAGTTATAGAAGCCTTGCATATTATGAACGCTGTAAACCTGAGTTACCTGGTAGTGTTTAGCAAAGATACTTTTTACGGTATTTTTAGTGAGCGGGATTATAGCCGCAATGTAATTTTAAAAGGGCTGCATAGCAACACCGCTACGGTTAAAGAAGTAATGAGCGTATCGCTACCGGTTATTGCCATGCAGGATACTGTAGAACGCTGCATGCAATTGCTAAATATTCACAAAACCCGCTACCTTATTGTATTTGACGATAATGAATTTAAAGGCGTTGTTACCATTAATGATGTATTAAGGGAAGCTTTAGAAAATAAAGAAATGGTTTTTGATGAACTGCTACTGAAAGAAACCAGCGAAATGCAAGACAAGATCTTTTAATCAAAACTATAATTTCTGTGCAACCAAATTATCTGATTTACTAAAACCCCTTCATACCCATAATTTTTTAATGGTGTAATTATCCATTATCCGCTACTTCAACAATCCCTTTAATTGTTTCAACACGCTTTGGTTATAGTTGGTATTAAAAGATGCTATTACATCTTTTTTTTCTGAAGCTGTCAGGTGAAAATTTAATGCGGCTCCCTGGTTTTCAATTTTAGGTACATAAATAAATGCAAGCCTATGCAGGTTGTAGTGCGCCGCATCTAATAAAAAACTATACGATTCATTTTGCGCATAATCCTGCAGCTTAAATAAATTGTGGTTGAGCATAGTAGCAGGCTTTACAAAAATATCCGTAACAGTGCCCGTTTCTAAAGGATGCTGCAGGTTGTCTTGCTCCCTATCGCGAATTTGCAGCACAATAACGCCGCTGGTATTTTGTGTTATCCAATCTTTAAAATTATCAATAAACCGCACCGTAGTTTCCTGCCCAAAATTATCCCTTAAACCTGCATCCATCACATCAATAACCGGGTTGCTGGGTAGCCAAACATTGGGCAGCACATAAGGGAATGTGGCGTTCATCCGCAGGGCAGTCAGCAGGCGTAAACTCATGGGGTCTTGCTGGGCAAACAGCGCATTAAAATCAATTGCATCAGGCCCAAAGCTGCTATCTTTTTCCATAGCAACTGGCTTCATCATAAAGCTTAATGGCTGGGTACCGATAATCATTTTGCGCCCATCACTCGTAACAACAGCGTTAAATAGCATCATTGGTATATTAGCCGCCTTTTCATCTGCGGCGTAATCTTTTAATTGCTTACCTAATATCTTGCCCGAATTTTCATTCAGCTTTTCTTCAAAAGCATACCCCCTATCCTTTATGTACCGATATGGGCCAACAGCAAATTTTTGTGACGGCGAAAAAATATCCCTGCTAATCATAGATGAAAAAACAGGGTTCAACAGGTCTTGAGAAATACTATTGGTATAAGTAGCCTGGTGCAGGTTTGTGGCAGCGCCTAAGCGTTTATTATTATATAGCTCCCGGTAATAAGCAGCCGATAGCATACCTCCGCTGGCACCACTAATTAAAAACGTTTGTTGCATCAGCCTGCCTTTATAAATACTGTCCAGTTGCTGCAAAGTATTCATCACAAAAGTGCTGCTTCTCAACCCACCACCACTTACGTTTAAAAAAACCATAACTGGTTTTTCTGCAGTTTGCTTGCTTTTCCAATTGTTTAAAATGGTAAGCATATTTTTTTTATCAGCGGCAATATCCGATGG
>JAYVUJ010000352.1:0-2470 GCA_043788035.1 Ferruginibacter sp.
GTCTTAGGGTCAAACCTGGATATGTTGAGCTCATCCTTTTTTAAGGAAAGGTTTACAATGCCATCTTTGTCGTTGCCAAAAAAAGATAGGTCTTCAGACTTCCTTTGTAAACTGTACTCGGTACCTAATGTAAAAGAAAATTTTTTGCTTTGCCCCTGGGCAATCGTCGCATACAAAAATGTTACAAGCAATAGATAGTATTTCATTATAATGATAGGTTTTAGCGGTTGCAATAACCGTTTTTTGGTGGATGAAGAATGGACAATACAGGTATCTATTTAGGGATAATATTTAGTTGTTCAAATTTATGCTTAAGAAAGCCCATACTTTAAATTTTATTTTAAACACTTAATTTTGAAATGGTATAACTAGCTTAATACTAATACTTAATTTGTAAATAGCAATCAAACAGATTATTTGAATTTATATGGTTTATTGTTAAGTGGCATTTATAAGCCTTAAAATCAATGCTTAAATTACTTTAATGTAACCACTGGCGTAATTTCTATAAAAGTTATTTGTTAAAATCTCCAGGCTATTTTTTAGGATTTTTTATTAAGTAAATTTAAATTTCTCCTGTCATAAATGTTGGTGATAAGCAGCTCTCCCTAAACGATATTTTGGATATTTTGTGCTAAAGAAAAAAAGTTGTGCTGGATAAATTGACTGTTGAAAAGGCAGCGGTTAATCATCAAAAAAAACTTTTTTTTAAATTGGAAGAGGTGCTGGATTTTGTGCCCAAAGTATATTAAAACTAAATTGGCACAACCGAACTGCCCCTACACATTTTACCCCTAAGCCTTACAAAAGATTGCGGCCATAAAATAAAGATTAACCTGCAGGGTAGGTTGCTTGTTAGCCCCAGGTAAAATATGTTGCCGCTCTCAAAATACAACAAATACAATTGCTGGAAACAGCCCGAAAACTAATAAAATTTAATGATTGGAGAAGCGGACTGACAATAGGAAATTTCTTTTGGGCACCCGGGCGGGCTATCCGCTGCAATCTTTTCTGCGGGCGGACCGACAAAAAAAGGATTTCCGCTGCTATCCCTGGTGCTTCAAAGCAAATAGCCCTTCAAGGGTCAAACAATAAAATTACCATGAGTTTATAATTCGTGTTGGCGCTTTATGCTGACCATTTTATTAAATTAGACGTCCACGCCTGCATGTTGTATAAACCGGCTTTGGTCAATATCAACCATCTCTGTTTTCATAATGTCATCATTGCTGGCCGTATAATCAATGTGTAATGGGGTTTTAAATTTTACAGATAATTTGGTGCCTTTCTTAAACATTCGCAATCCTTTTTTTATCAAATACTTTATGTTATTCCTACAGGTATATTATGTAACTCAAAAATCTAAAGTGACATTATGGTTGAATAATAATTGTAGTGATATTTTAAAACAATTAATACTATAAATTTCAGCCAGTAGCAATAGCTGCTTTTATGGCATGTGTGGTAATTTACCATCGGTACATACCAACAATAGACAGGTAAATCCACAGTATAATTATAAAAAAATGGTATAGTGTGCGGCTATTTCAGTTGCTTTATTATTACACGCCTATACAGGTAATTTTAGCTTTTTGCCAATGTTAAGTAGTAAAGGTTTTGTAGTATTTTTATTCATTGCCAATGTTGGCAGGTGCCGTTGTATTTTATTGTAGTCACCAACGTTTTTAGCTAAGGCGGATTATTATAAACCGCACCATCCTTATGGAAATAGCATTCAATAGCCCCGTTTCAATCTGCTACGCAATAAACATACAAACATAAAAAATACAGCCACGCACCAAGCAGTGTAATGGGTTTGGTTTTACTGATAATTTGGGAACCGTTTATTGCTTGCGTACCTTACAGTTGCTACTGAGCAGCCATCTTTTATTAGCTGGTTGTTCATTAAAAAATAACAGCAGTATATTCCAATCATCAGTTAAAACATAGCGTGAAGACACAATATTTTCCCGCAGCAGCATTGGGCAAAAAAGACATTGGCTGGTTGAAGAGCCATTTCTTTTTCAGCTTTAGTGATTACTACGACCCTTTAAAAAGCGCCTTTGGCACATTGGTAGCTTTTAATGATGACTTGCTGGAAAAAGGCAAAGGGTTTGGCATACACCCACACGTAAATATGGAAATTATTTCTATTTTGCTTAAAGGTAGAATGAACCATAAGGGTCCCCTAGATTACAATACGCTGATTGAAGAAGGCGGCGTACAAATAATGAGCGTCGGCAGTGGGCTTCGCCATGAAGAATATAATATTGGCGAAGAAGAAGTAAATTTTTTACAAATATGGATACAGCCTAAACTACATAATATTACGCCTCGTTACCAGCTAAGGCATTTTCCAAAAGCTGGTTGAAAAAATAAATTAACCACCATTATTTCTGGCAAAGAAGGGCTGGCGCATTGCTGGATAAATCAAAAAATGCAGCATTGTTATTTGGTTACTATGATAATG
>JAYVUJ010000353.1:0-2024 GCA_043788035.1 Ferruginibacter sp.
TTCTAAACCACTACCATCACTAAATTCATTAGCTTGCTTTTCTTTTCCGTTATATTGATATTTATTAGTAAGAGTACCTGCAGCTTTACTTGATATTCCTGCCATCGTCAAGCCGAAAGGATAATAATGCGTTTCTTCAAGTATTGGTCCCCTTATTTGGTTTATTGCTAAATTATCAAAATACACCAGATTATTACTTTCATTGCTTACGTAAATGTACACATATCCATTCTTTACAGCTACGGCAGCATCTACATTTATTTTTACTATTTGCTGTGGTGTACCTGTTACATTTACCTGCACCAATTGGCTGTTTTGCTGCACAAATTTAAACTGCTCATCAAAAAATAAAATATTCAGATACGCCTTTGGCTGTGATGAAGGTGCTGCAGCATTTTGCGGTTGAAGGTAAGTAGTAAAGGGGGCATTGCTGTTAAGGTCGTTTTTAATAAGGGTACCGTTGCCTTTTACAGCAGCAGGGGCACTTGCTCCGTTTAAAATAGTTACAAGGCTTGCCAGCAGGGAGTTTAGTCCATTGGCTCCGCTGTTATCCGTTGTAGCAGACGGTATGTAATAATCTACTTTAACCTCCAGTTTATCAGTGGCCATTACTTTTAGTAATTTGCCTGCACCAATGGCATTGGTGGTCTTGCGCAGCAGCTGTACCTGGTTACCATTTGTTGTACTTGTAAAAAATGCGCCCGGCCTTGTAGTTCTTTGCACATCCACATTTTCATAATACCCCTGTTCGAGCGCAAGGTTGGCATCTTCAAAGGATACTGCCGGGTATATATCGGTCTGCTGCTGCTCTGTAAGCATCATCCTTACATTGCCCAAATGATCTTTTATAAAATAATCATAAGCAAAACTGCCGTCAGTTACATTGTATCTTATTCTTCCTTCTTCCTGTGGTAAAAATTGTAAGATATCATCCTGGTAAGTGCCAAACAGGTACAGGGTAGTTTTATCGGGTTTGCCCGTTTCGTGTACAATCTTTTTTAGTTTAGTACCAACTGCATCATAAATGTATTCAATACTCCCCTTTCCTGTAATGGTTATTACCGATGGCAGGTTCATATGATTGTAAGTAATGGAGGTAATATCTTTATTTTTATCTGCACTTAAATTGCCATTTACATCATAAGTATAATCTACGGCAGCACTTGTTTTTGCACCACCCAATGCGGTTGTGTAACTGGCAGAATACCTAAAGTCGCCCAGTTTGGTTTGAGCATCACTGTTACCATCAATTACATTTTGCAGTTTGTTAGTATTATCTGTAAGATATTTGTAGGTAAGATTATCGATTGTTACACTTCCACCAAATTTCCAGCCGTTTTGCTGTTGTGTTTTTATATTACCATTGGCATCGTAAGTTAAATTGCTTACGGTAAAATCAATTCCATCTGTTAAATCAAAAACATTGCTAGTAGAACCATATTGTTTAAAATTAGCGCCTGTAAGCCTGTTTACATTATCATAAGTAAAATCGTATTTGCGTACCCTGTCATCACCGGTGCTTTTCCAGAGCATACCACCAATATTACCATTGTAGGCGGCAGTGGTAAATGCCCCAATAGAAGAGCCGCTGGTAGGCTTTATATCGGTCTTATCGTACCCAAGGTCGAAACCAAAATAATTGGTTGTACTGGCTACTGTTTTTGCATAATCCCTGTTTACGCCCAGTAACCAACCTCTTATATTATAATCGAAACTAAGTGTCTCTAATGGGTTGCTGGTTACTATCGGGTCGGTACCCAGCTTCTTTGTTTTTAGCTGGCCCAGTGCATCAAACGCTAGTACACTGATCACTTTCCAGGTACCCGTATTATTTACTTTTTTTTCTATTTTTACTATACGGCCGAGGTTATCAAATGTGTTGCGGCTTGCAACCGTATAATTTTTTACTGCTCCGTCCAGCTTCTGATGGCTGATGTAGCTCGACAGCATTTTACCTGAAAAATCATACAAAAAAGTAGTTATATCTGTACCACCTGTTATATTAACAGCCTGTGATTGGATCG
>JAYVUJ010000354.1:0-4162 GCA_043788035.1 Ferruginibacter sp.
TAATAGTACATGCTCTTGATAGAAAAGAAATAGAGCGCTACGATTGGGCACCTTCCTTACCAATCAATGGCAAACTTGACCTGCTAAAAGGCGTGTACAACCGCATACAAGCAATGTATGGCATGCCTGCAACCGGGTTCAGGCTGTCAACTTTTGTAGATGCTCCCGCAGGCTCGGGCCTCGGCACTTCCTCTACTCTTGTAGTGGCTATTTTAGGCGCTTTTGCAGAGATGCTCAAACTGCCTTTGGGCGAATATGATATTGCACATTTAGCCTACGAAATAGAACGGGAAGACCTTGCGCTTACAGGCGGAAAGCAAGACCAGTACGCCGCAACCTTTGGCGGCGTAAATTTTATGGAGTTTTATGGGGATGATAAAGTGATTGTTAATCCATTACGCATACGCCCTGAATATTTACATGAATTGGGCAATAACCTGGTACTATATTTTACCGCCACCAACAGGGAAAGCGCCCATATTATTAACGAACAAGTAAAAAATGTTACTAATAAAGATGAAAAAAGCATTGAGGCCATGCACCAGTTAAAAGAACAAGCCAAAATGATGAAGGAGGCTTTGCTTAAAGGAAGGCTGAATGAAATAGGCGAAATACTCGATTTTGGGTTTGAACAAAAAAGAAAAATGGCCCATAATATTAGTAATAGTTTGATAGAATCTATTTATACAGCAGCAAAAAAAGCAGGTGCAACCGGCGGAAAAATAAGCGGTGCCGGTGGCGGTGGATTTATGATATTTTATTGCCCCAATAACACCCGTTATGCTGTGATTGAAACATTAAATACTTTTGGTGGCCTAATAAGGAACTATTCTTTCACCAAATATGGGTTAACCGCCTGGACGATTGGATAATATCTTACATTTATACAATTAAGAATTTCACGCTCAAACACATGCTGGTTAAAGCTTTAAATAAAAAGTGCTAGAAAAATTAAACGTTGGGCGGTAAGAAATCATCCGCCAGCTGTTGAATTGTACCAGACCCAGTTAATAAATAATGTAAGCACTGGCGTCCGCCAGCTGGAGGATGTTGTTAAGGCACCATTTGATTTTTAAGCCTTTTTATTTTGAGCCCTGATTATTTTTGTTACCTTTTGTTATCAAGAAAAAAAGTAAGCAGCACCCAGCTAAAACGAATAGCAACGGCGCTTTGGCATACAACACCTAATTCTATTAGTTTATTTTGTAAAGAACTTTTGATAATTTCATAAATTAACGAAATTCGTTTTGATGTTGGGCATTGTAAGTAATTAATGTACAAACTGTCATAAGCAAAAACTATAGTATGCTATCTATGGTGGTAAAGCACCTTTTTTAAATTTCTTTTCTAACCGCAAAAGAGGTTATCAGCAATAATAATGAACAACATTTTAATATTTAATTAGGGTGGCAAGCTATTAGTAATGTTTAAACCCCTCGTAAACTAACCTTTGCGAGGGGTTTTTGTAAATCTTTATATTGAAATTTAATTAATAGTTTTGCATCTTATTTATAAATTATTTTGAATGCGCCTAAAGTTTTTTTTAATTCAGAATATAAAGGCTCTTTTTGCTTTTTGTAAGCTTCATGTTTTAATAGAACCATTTACCGGTATATTACTAAATCTTGCTTACTTGTCCAACCAGTCAAAATGGATAAATCAGCAAAAAAACATGGTTTTTAATGATTTTTTTAGCGGCGATAGGTCAAGGGATAAAAGGTTTGGTCTTTATAAATATCTTAACGTAGAATATATTAAGGATAAGCCAATAAATTACCTTGAGTTTGGCGTTGCTAATGGGAGCTCATTTTATTGGTGGCTTGAAAATCATACAAATAAGGATTCAAATCTTTTTGGTTTTGATACCTTTAATGGACTTCCCGAAGATTATGGCCCTTTTAAAAAAGGCGAGATGAGTAACGGCAACGAACCATTAAAAACTGATGATATAAGGGCTTCATTTTACCAGGGATTATTTCAGCAAACATTACCTGGATTTTTAAAAACCTTTAATAATGAAAAGCTTACCGTGATACACATGGATGCTGATCTTTATACGGCTACCTTATTTACTTTAACTTCTTTAGCGCCCCTTTTAAAAAAAGGGGATATCATCTTTTTTGATGAATTTTGCGTGCCGACGCATGAATTTTTAGCTGTAAAAAATTTTACCGAATCTTACTACATAAATTTAACGCCCATTGCTGCCTCCAATAACTTTTTGTTTACAGCATTGCAGGTAAATTAATATACTATATGTCTCAAAAAATTAAAGATATCATCAGCGCATCCATTTCAGTAAAACAACGATTGCTGGAAAATGAAAAAATTATTAGCACCGTTGCAGATTGTGTAAACGTTATTGTAAATGCATTTAATAACGGCAACAAAGTATTATTCTGCGGCAACGGTGGCAGCGCATCCGATGCGCAGCATTTAGCGGCAGAATTTAGTGGGCGTTTTTATATTGACAGGGATGCACTGCCTGCCGAAGCGCTGCATTGCAACACCAGCTACTTAACCGCCGTGGGCAACGATTACAGCTATGAAGTTATTTATTCCAGGCTTTTAAAAGGCATTGGCAAAAAAGGCGATGTACTGATTGGGCTAAGCACTTCCGGCAATAGTGCCAACATTGTAAATGCTTTTGAAATGGCCAAAGAAAAAGAAATGATAACCATCGGCTTTACAGGCTTTACCGGCGGCATGCTTAAAGAAATTTCCAACTATTTATTAAACGTGCCTTCCTCCGATACGCCTCGCATACAAGAAAGCCATATTTTACTTGGCCATATTATTTGCGAACTGGTAGAAGAAAAATTGTTCGGCCATGGCACAGACCTATAATTGATTAGGCCAATAATTAAAATTATTGCCCTAACAGTAAAGCTTTGGGCGTCATTGTTGAGTCACTCACTTGTACAAAAAAAGCTATGATCAACTTTTACTACTGCTCTATGGGGCTTGTACAAATTGAAAGCAACATTAAATATCCGTTATAAATTAAAGAATTTTTATAAAAGTTTATTCTTGAGGCAAAAGCGCAATATGATAAAAACCGCAATAATATTAGCAGGAGGCTTAGGCACCCGCTTACGCAGTGCAGTGGCAGATTTGCCCAAATGTATGGCACCGGTAGATGGCAAGCCCTTCATCAGTTTTGTGATAGCGTACCTGCAAAAAGAAGGTATTGAAAATTTCGTTTTTTCATTAGGCTATAAAAGTGAAGCCATCACCAGTTATGTTAATGCCAACTACAAAGGGCTGCACGTAACTTACGTAATTGAAACAAAACAATTAGGCACTGGAGGTGCCATAAAAGAAGCTTGTAAAGCAATAAAAGAAAAAAATGCCATAGTGGTAAATGGAGATACTTTGTTTACGGTAGATATTGCCGGGCTTGCGTTATTGCACGAAAACAATGCCGCAGAATGCACTATTGCGTTAAAAGAAATGAAAGGTTTCGACCGCTACGGCGCAGTTGAAATTGATGCAAACAAATCTATCACCGCTTTTAAAGAAAAACAATTTTGTGCCGGGGGGGCTATCAACGGAGGTGTTTATGCCTTGTCAATCAAAACAATATTGACAAACGATTACCCGGAAGTTTTTTCTTTTGAAAAGGAATACCTTGAAAAGAATACCGGCAGTAAAAAATTATACGGCATTGTAAGCAATGCTTACTTTATTGATATCGGCATACCCGAAGACTATAAAAAATTTCAGGATGATTATAAAACCATCATCCAAAATAATGAAACTGATAATAAAGAGAATACTATTAATAATTTTCTCAACAAACTTACTGCATGAACGCATTTACGATAGGCGAAGGCTGGACACTTTTTTTAGACCGCGATGGTGTGATAAACCACGAAATGCACCTGAGCTATGTTAATACTTTAGAGGAATTTAAATTTTACGAAGGCGCTAAAGAAGCTTTTAAAATATTTGCCGCCAGGTTTAAACATATTATAATTGTAACCAACCAGCGTGGTGTTGGGCGTGGTATTACTATAATAGAAAACCTCAATTTAATCCATAAAGCAATGGTTGCGGCCGTTACAGATTACGGTGGAAGAATAGACGGGGTTTACTTTGCCGCAGAGCTTGATATAGATAGCCCTAACCGAAAACCCAATACAGGCATGGCTTTGCAGGC
>JAYVUJ010000355.1:0-3441 GCA_043788035.1 Ferruginibacter sp.
ACGGCTGCGGAAAAAAGTGGTTACATTGGATTTGCCCGTACTATAAAAGCGTACCAGTTGCTGCTAAACTTAAACCTTACGTATAAAAATGGCATTAGGGTAGATGTGGCAGACGCAGACCATTTAGGTGCTGTAGTAACCTACAATGCAGCCCTGGCGGCTATTGCGTCGATACTTGATTCTGCAAACGCAGGCCTGGCAATAGCTACCGTAACATTTCCGTTGGCTGGCTTTAATGGCTTTAGCGATGCACCCGGGCTTGCAAAAGTAAACCGTGCCCTTGCTGCAAGGGTGGCTGCTTACAGGGCACAATGGGCGGAAGTATTGACAGACCTCAACGGCTCTTTCTTTGATTTGACAAAAGATTGTTACCTCGGCGTAAACCATGTATTTGCAACAGGTTCTGGCGACCAGTTGAACCCTATGTTTATCCCCCAAAACCAAAATGGCGAAGTACGGGTGGCGCATGCCTCTTTTGCGGCAGATATAAAAGCGGGCGATGACAGGATCAATAAAGCAACATTGCGGTCGTCTACAGTATCGTTAGATGGGCTAAGCAGCGATAGGGATGTGTGGGTTTACACGTCCAGTACAGCACCTGTCCCTATCGTTAGGAATGAAGAATTAATATTATTATATGCCGAGGCAAAAATACAAACAAACGTTTTTGCGGATGCCGTTACCGCATTAAATGCCGTAAGGCAAAAACATGGGTTGCCGCTTTATACTGGTGCATTAACGCAAGAAGCATTGATAACGGAATTGCTGTACCAAAGAAGGTACTCCCTTTATTACGAAGGCCACCGCTGGCTGGATATGCGCCGGTATAATAAATTAGCCGAGCTAGCAAAAGACAGAGTGGGCGACGATGTTTGGGAAGCGTTTCCTTTACCGGTAAGTGAACAGTAGCAAATTAATTAAGAATTTAAAATTTAGAAGTAAGCATATTTTAAGATTGCTACAATCTTCTTGATTTTAAGACTTTTATGCTTACTTCTTGATTTTAAATATTGCCCTTAATTTACTGCTTGCTTTTGTCATACGCCCAATTTTTAATCCTTAATTAATTAATTTTAAATTGAAAAACATGTCTCATATTGATTTACAAAATGATTTTCCGGGTATACGCGGACCAATGGCTTACCGCCCGGAGACCGCCGCACCACTAAATGAATTGGCGCAGGTATTGCTTCGTGGCGAGAATAGCTTGAGCCGTGGCGACAGGGAATTGATTGCCACCTATGTATCTGCATTAAACGATTGTTACTTCTGCCAGCAGGTACATGGCGGGTACGCACAGCATTATATGGAGTGCGATACGCAGTTGATTGATGCTGTAAAAAATGATTTTATAACAGCAGGCATTAGTGCCAAAATGAAACTGTTATTATGGATTGCCGGCAGTGTGCAAAAAGGTGGTACAAACGTAACGCAAGAGCAAGTGAATATTGCCAAAAACGCCGGAGCAACTGATATGGAAATACATGATACGGTATTAATAGCAGCTGCCTTTTGTATGTTTAACCGCTATGTAGATGGGCTGGCAACATGGGCGCCGCAGAAAAGGGAGTACTATATTGAACGGTCGAAACATAGGGCTGATGAAGCTTACTTGAGCCACGACCCAGCGAACCATACACTTATCTGATAATTACTAATTTATAACAGCGCATGAAAAAAATATTTTTTACTGGCATTATTGGGCTACTGCTTTTTGAGGTATTAAATGTGTACCTGATACTGCCGATGCCTGGCAGCCAACAGATGGATAGTATTGATGTGGCCTATTTTTTATACCGCTGGCGGTGGGCGTTCCGCATGTTGTTTGGGGTGATGATTGTACTGGGCTTACTGACGGTAAAGTTCAAAAAGAAATGGGTGTCCCTGGTACCGCTGGCCCTTGTGGCGGCTATTGTTTACATGGCCAACTTTAATATGGCGGCAGACCATATGTTTTATAAGCCAAAACAAGTTTTGATGGCTAATGCAGCACTCAATAAAACAGCTACCGGCGGGCTTGTTATTGGCATTGTAAACAATGGTGAAGCAAAGGCCTACCCTATCCGTTTTTTGGGGTACCACCACTTGGTGTACGATAGCATTGGCGGCAAACCGGTTATTGTAACTTATTGTACCGTTTGCCGTACAGGCAGGGTGTACGAACCCATTATAAATGGAAAACAGGAACGGTTCAGGCTGGTGGGCATGGATCATTTTAATGCTATGTTTGAAGATACTACTACCAAAAGCTGGTGGCGCCAGGCTACAGGGCAAGCTATTACAGGGCAACTTAAGGGGCAGCAACTGCCTGAGTTTTTTAGCACACAAACCTCCCTTACTAAGTGGCTTCAATTAAACCCGTCTTCGCTTGTAATGCAAGCTGATCCTGCGTTTAAAGACGACTATGACACGACTTATACGTTTGAAAACGGCAAAAGCAAAAGCAAGCTAACGGGTACCGATAGCCTATCAGGGAAAAATAAATCGTGGGTTATTGGCGTAAAGGCAGGCAACGAAAGAAAGGCTTACGATTGGAATACATTAAAAGAGAAAAGGCTCATACAGGACAAGCTAGGCAATACGCCCGTGCTACTGGTACTTGCCAGCGATGATAAAAGTTTTTTTGCTTTTGAAAGGCCGGATGAAACGGCCGTATTTTATTTACAAAATGATACCATCAGTAATAATGCCCATCAGTATACAATTAACGGAAAAGGGATAGGCATAGGCTCATCGCTGAAACCATTGCCTGCCTACCAGGAATTTTTGCATAGCTGGCAAACGTTCAATACAGGCACCACTATGTATTGAGCAGTCGGTTTGTTTTGGTTTGAAAAAGGCTGCCTAAAAAATATCCTTTGGATGAAATGCCTCTCCATGTACCGGAGGGGCATTTTTTATGTGTTGATACAGCAAAATGAGGATGCACTTATTGGGCGGCGTTTTTAAAAAACTGTCATTTAAAAAATAAATAGCATTAGGTGTTTTATACTCAAACGCAAGCTGGTAATGGCATTAAATAAAAATTGCTAGAAAAATTAAACGTTGATCATTAAGGAATCAACCGCCAGCTGGCGGATTGATTTATTTTATTAGCTACCCTACCAGCCTTATGGGCACGCTGGGCGCAGGATACACAAAAAATGAATATTATAACAACCAATCTTTTGAAAGGATACCAAAAAATTTACAATTACTGGCAAGTTTTGTTGTTCTAACAAGTATGTAAAATGCTGTAGATTATTCGAAGCGTTTTGTGTTGTTGCCTAAAGATGCAATGCCCTTTTTTGGCAAGTAAAAAATATTGTCTTACCGCTCAGCAGACCATGCTCTAGAATTAGAAATTATTTTATTGGCCCTTATAAAAGAAATACCCATTTCCCGATAAAGAAGGAATAAACTTTCATTTTGTGTGTAGCCCATATCTTTTAGGGCAACCAG
>JAYVUJ010000356.1:0-2979 GCA_043788035.1 Ferruginibacter sp.
ACTTTTTTGCCCCACAAAACATATTCAATCGGGTGATAGCCTTTTAGCGCTCTATTAGTTAATGATTCAATATCTACTTCGCTAAGCGAATGGGAGTTATCTGCAAGCAACGCATCCATATCGGTAAAATTTACTGGCCAGGTATCAGTTTCAGGGTCGTGCTCATCCACATCTACAGGGCCAAACAAGAAACCTTCGCATTTTTCCCAGGTGCTGCGCATATCCTTCCAGGCAGTTTTTGCAGCGGTAAGGTTAGCTTCCGTAGTTGAAGCATGTAGGGTTATTACAGCAGTATTTAAAACCGCTGCTTTAGCTTTTAATTCTGTATAGCCCGGTACTGCCACCACGTTTACAAAGTCTGTAATTACTGTTGTTTTTAGCGTAGTAAAATCTGCTGCGGCGCTATCGGTACCTATTATTTTATTTTTACTACAGCTTGCAAAAAACAGGCTGGCTATTAAAATGGGGATGATAGCTTTTTTCATTATGCTGATTATATTTTTATGAGGTTAACTAAAAGGTTTTGTCCTTTTATGCTTGTTGTTAATTGTTGTAACGATTTTGCAGCCGGGCCTTTTACTACCTGACCTTCTCTATTAAACCTGCTACCATGTACATTGCAAGTATAGCCATTGCCGGTAAGCATCAACTGGTTGGGGTAGTGGGTGCACCTAAGCAATAAAGCTTCGTATGTGCCATCTTGTTTTTTTTCTACGGCAATTTCAAAAGCGTAATTTTTGGGGCTGATAACCTGTATCGGGGCTTTATCAAACATAGATAATGGCACCTGTATTGTACTGTCGACAACGGCTGGTTTTGATAGTGCATTCCCTACTCCGGGGCTGCAGCTTGTTATGTCTATTGCTGTTGCGCCTGCAGCCCCTAAAAGGCAAATGCGGCAGGCTCCCTTTAAAAAATCCCTTCTTTGCATAAAATGATTTTTAAAATGAATAACCTATGCCAAGGTTAATGAAACTATTATTTTGCTGGTATGGAACCTTTGCCGGGCTGGGGTTTATAACCAGTGCCGAGTTTTCTGCGCCGGTATGCAGTATGCGCACATCTAACTTTATTACCACATTTTGTATGGGTAAATAAGAGAAGCCGGCAATAATGTGCTGCTGCTTTAAAGTGCCATCATAAATAGCATTGGATGGTATGGAAGCATTCAGGTCCAGCTTTTCAAAACGGGTAAAAGCTATCAATTGCTGGTTTGCCATTTTTGCGTTACCTGTAAATAAATCGTACCCTATTTCCGCGTAAGCGCCATACATGGTACTGCTGATGTTATTGGCAAATGCTTTATTGATTGTGGTGGCATTATTGAACGAAATATAAGTGCCTAATGCCTTTGCCGACCAGCCATTTTTAGCCCAGCGCAAATCTGCTTCTGCTAAATAAACAGGCATCCCAAAAACGCCGGATGATAATTGCAAGCTATCGCTCCTAAGCTTGTTAAGCCCGTTTGAGCCGCCTGCGTAGCCAGCTACCTGAAAGGTAAAATCTTTATAATAATACTGGACTGCGGCTGTGATAGCAAGGTTATTCGCCGTGGCGTTGCGGCCTTCAAACCTGCCATCCCTTAAACCGGTGCCATGCTTAAAATCAGCGGAGCTTAAACCGTTAAAAATGGCCACAGAGTAATTAAGCGGCAATTTTTTGGACCGCCCATAAAACCCAATGCCCAGTTCGCGCCAGGTAGAAGGGATTATCAGTTGCTCCACTATTGGCCTTTCAACACCATTAAAATTTACGGGCAAATGGTTTTCATTTAGCAACCCTATCCTCGGTAAAAATAATCCTGCAGTAATATATTGGGAGCTGTTCAAGTTAAATTTCAGGTATGCTTGCTCCAGTGCGATTTCTCCGCCGCTTGCATCTACTTTAGCGTTCTCAACTTCTAATTCACTAAAAAAAGAAATTTTTGAATTAAATTGATGGCCTACAAAAAGTACCACTCTTTCAAGTTTTAGGGAAGCTGTCTTTTGCTTTGAATCCCGCTGGTAAAAAGCACTGCCATAACCTGATAAAACCGTCTTGGACCCGCTAAGGCCAGCGTTCAATGAATCTTCATTGGTTAACATAAGCTGTTGCGCCGGTGTGCGTACCTGCGCTTTTATTAGTTGGATTGAGCAACTAAAAATTATAAAAAATGCAGTAATTTTTCTCATGGTGCAAATGTGGATGTTATATTATTTATGGCATCACACAATTGGGAATTAAATGGCCGCATCGGGAAATTCGTTTACAAAACTTGTTGCAGCCTGTACTATTTTAAATTATTTTTTTTCGTTTTACTATTGCCACAGATATGCAAAGTGAAACCATGTATCAATAAAAACCTTATCAACAAAAATGGAATAAGGCTCAATATTTATTTTTTCGGAATCAACATTCAATGCCTTTAAATTAAGACCTTTCCTCTGCTTTGGAGAGGGTTATGGTGAAGTAAAGACAAACATTTAAATCCTTAACTTAACGGTGTTGAATCAATATTAATAATGCACATAATTTTTCTAGCGATACACTTTTAGGATTGTACAATAAACTAAAGGAGCAAGGCATACGGAGGTAGTATATATTTTTTCACATACCTGGTTTTAGCAGCTATTCCGGAACCCGTAAAATATTTTTAACAGATTTGTTTTGCATGCAACTTTTTTAAATTTAAATTTGTTGATATATTTGTTGTACCTCGTAGAGCAAACCGATAAACATATTTAGGTGTTCAAAAAGGAAAATAACTACTTTTTTAAGGTTTCAAAAGCATAACACCATGAAAAATACCTCTAAAATAACATTAGGATTAGCTGCTGTAGGTGCCGCAGCAATAGTGATATATATAGCCCGTCGCGTTAGCGCAGAACGTATGCTTATAAAGGTTTCCGACGAAGGATACGAAACAGCGCACGATATTCTTTTCCCTAACCAAAAAAAAGGCGAAAAGAAAATGCAATATGGCCCTATATTGCCCATGTA
>JAYVUJ010000357.1:0-3112 GCA_043788035.1 Ferruginibacter sp.
CCAATAATATAACCCCCGCCAGCGCCTACTGCGCCGCCGATGAGGGCACCTTCAACTTTGTTTTTACTAACTGCTGCGCCTATAACAGCACCGCCCAAACCGCCTGCTGTTGCATCAACCGCAGCATCGCTCCAGCCTTTCTTTTTGGTACTGGTGGTAGTTGTGTTGGTAGTAGTATTTGTATTATCAGTAGGAGATGATGATGTTGTAGATGTTGATGTACTCGTATTTTTATTTGTACTTCTTACGGTTGTCGCTGGTTCCCTTAAGCCAACAGGCTTTGTAGTGGTAGTTGTAGTTGTGGTGGTAGTGCCGTTGGCCAATCGAGTAGTTTTTGTACTACGGCTTGTATCTGTCAATATACTTGAGTTGCCACTTATGCCAGTACCACTGGTACCTACCATTTGTTGATCTGTTGCCGATTTGCTTTTGCAAGCTGCGAAAAGTAATAAAATACTTAACGTTGGTAATAATTTTTTCATTTTGTAATTTTTAGTGGTTAGTAATATTTTGTAAGCTTTAAGTAAATAAAAAATAAGTAAGTTAACAATACTAATAAAAAACAATGCCAAACTTTTTATTGCAGCAAATATAAGTTGGAAAACACACGTTAATTATTGAAAATTGGTTTGAGAGAGGCAAACCTGGATAAATCAATGTTACGTGCATACTTATAATTTGGGGAATTTCGGGAATACGGTTGCATCAAAATTGAAATGGAATATTAATACGAAAGCCTGGTATGGGGTAAGTAGCATATGCACATTATAGCATAGAAGGGGGCCGGATAAAAATCCTGCCCCGTTTTTTTTCTCTTAATACTCCTTCGAAACCTTATAAAACTTACTTTTTTATAATAAAAGCATTTGATAAATACATTTTATACTTTGATGTGATAAAAATAATTTTTTTTATATAGCCTTTACACCCCATTTAGTAAATGGATGATTTTGGTACGCAAACGGTAATAGAACAGAAAATAATTGGATAAAAATATTTAAAGAAGGGATTGGCTACATCATTTGCCTGGTAAAAAAAATGTTTACCAATTCACATCCTATAATGCAACAGCAGGCGTAGTTGCCGAATTGGCAAACATCCAAAATCAGGAATCAGGGGCCTAAATATCCTATTTCATTTAAAGAGGGCTTATCTGCTAATGCCAGGCACAACAGGCAGGCTTTCGTTGCCATCCTTGCTTACACTTTGTACCGCAAAAAAGTAATTATCTTTCGAATAGGGAAGCTCCATTTGAAGCTGGGTAGTATAAATTTTCTTTTGCCAAAAGGCGCTTGTTGTTTCTCTAACCAATACATAATAGCCTTTTGCTTTACCCGTTTTTGGCTGCAGCCAGCTAAGTTTAGTGGTGTTGCCTAATTTTTTAATTTCAATGTTTACGCCTTCCGGCTGGGCTGGGGCTTTGGCTAAGTTAGCCAGGCTGCATAAATTTAATGCGGTATTTTTCCTTAAATATTCAAAGTCTATATGTTCAATTAAGTCACCGTAGGCAATGCCATTTTCCTGTCGTACATCCTGGTGCTGGCGGGTAAAGTTTTCATTCATTTCTGTAATGCGGACTGCAGCAAAGCCATTTTCTAAATAAGGTATATGGTCGCCCCCTCGTAAAAAACGGTCGGGGCGGTAAACCATTATTACCTGCAAATTATCAACATAACGTTCGCCGGTTTCTTTTACATAACGAGCAAGCTGGCGGCTAATCCCATCATTTTCAAGCCCAAGCTGGCGGATAGCCCTGGCGTTTTTATCAATATCGTAGTAGGGCAAGCCTTCACTAAAAACCCTTACCTGTGTATTGTTGATGATGTTAGTTTCGTTGCTGTTATTACTGCCCATGATGTCGTTGTTTAATACCGCAGCTACCTGCCAGTTTTGAGCTTTTGCCTTTTGCACCATGTAGTAGGCGCCTAATAAGCCTTGCTCTTCGCCGCTTACTGTAACAAAAATAATGGTGGCACTAAACTGATGCGGGCTTAATAGGCGGGCGCATTCAATTACTGCTGCGCTGCCGCTGCCATCATCATTAGCACCGGGCGCATCGCCGGTACGGTCCATTACGTTGGTACGCATATTATCCAGGTGCCCGCTAATTATAAATATTCTTTTATCTGCAGTATCGGTGCCTTTTAAAGTAGCTACCACATTGCCTAACAGCAAAGGCGCATCTACTCTTTTGCCATTAGCAGGCAGGGTAGATGTATCAATAAAAGCGGTCAGCCGCCCGTTAGATTTTTGTGCAAACTCATTGAATTTACCTAGTACCCATTTTCTTGCGGCACCTATTCCACGCCTAGCATCTGTTTGTGTGCTTAATGTATTGCGGGTACCAAATGCCACTAAAGTGCTGATGTATATTTTTAATGAATCTGGCGATACATCCTTTACCAGGGCTGTTATGGAAGGATCCCTATCAATAATTTGCTGAGCTTTTGTATGGGCTGCAAAAAAAGTTATAACTACGACTAAAACTATCCTTTTCATGCTATATTTTATTTTAAAATTATGGCATAAACAAAAGGCAGCCATATTGTTTTTTGTAATTGTGCGTTTGCTGATCAATGAGTAAGCCGTTTTTAAGTTTTTTTAAAAGGAGGCTACATCCATTAGTTCGTGCTAAGCAGTAAATTTTTAGTATTGGCTATACAAAGTCAAGCCACCCTTTAAAATAAGTAGCAAATTGGGGAAGAGTTAAATAACTGTATGCCGTAAAAGTGAGTGAAACAACGATGCCGCCATAAAAAAAACAACCGTGGCAACAATCATCATTAAACGGAAATTGCTAGGCAGGGATGAATTTTAGGGAAATAGAATTTACACAATGCCGCGTATTTTTAGGGGTGAAACGTTCGCCTGTAAACACGTGCCCAAGGTGAGCATCGCAATTAGCGCAAACTATCTCCACCCTTCTGCCATCCGCATCAGGCAAGTGTTTTACAGCACCAGGTATTTCGTCATCAAAGCTCGGCCAGCCACAATTAGAATCGAATTTATCTGTTGAATTGTATAGGGGCGTGCTGCATCGGCGGCATACATAAATGCCTGCAGATTTGTTGCCATCGTATTCGCCAGTAAAGGGCCTTTCGGTGCCTTTATG
>JAYVUJ010000358.1:0-5067 GCA_043788035.1 Ferruginibacter sp.
TCTTTATTGAAAATACCGTTGGTTTCTGAGGATAAATTGGCATGCGCCGATAGTACATCGCTCTGTTGCAAAAGCTCATCAAATGAAACATACTTTGCAAGCAGTTCTTTTTCCGCTGCTTCATTCCGGTTCCTATTATGGTAGATAATTTGCATGTGGTAAGCGGCTGCACATTTGTGTGCAAGCTCAATGCCGATGCGCCCCAAGCCAAATATACCCAGCGTTTTACCATTCAGTTCTATCCCTAAATTATCCATTGGCCCATAAAAGCCCCAATCGCCTTTGGCAATGGTATTGCTAAGGTAAAATGCTTTGCGGCTAACTGCCAGCATCAATAAAAAAGCAGTATCCGCAGTGGCGCCGCTTAGCACGCCGGGCGTGTTGCCAATAGGCATTTTCAATTTTGCGGCCTCGGCTATGTCAACATTATCATACCCTACAGATAGCAAAGTGATAGCCTTTAAATGCCGGCATTGCTGTAAAAAAAAAGCATCCAGTTTATTTGGCCCGGCACTCAATAAAGCATCATGCTCTTTACAAGCCGCAATTAATTCGGGCTGTGCAAGCTCTCTTCTTTCTGTATGCTGTGTAACGGTATGCCCGGCATCTGCAAATAATTTCAGCCCTATTAACGGGATGGCCCTTGTTGAGAATATTTTCATTTTTATTTTTTTGGATAGATGCGATTATCTAACCTTCTTCATCTATATTACATTAATCAGTCAGCAATTGTTTTATCACAAAGCTATATCCTTTAAAGTGATACCCAATAAGTAATGGCTGGCATTAATTATTGGGTATTTTTTATTTATCAGATTTTTTATCATGGAACTATTATTCCTATATATTTTATCGCCTGGCTTCACATTGAAAGTTTTACAAAAAAATGCAAAATTCATCAGCGGGCCATTTACAGGCCCTTTTAAGGGTGAGTGCAGATTAGTATTTACCTGCCTGCGCAGTGCCTCATCTTTTAACTTCATGCGCCATATTTGAGAGATAGATAAAAAAAAGCGCTGGTCTGGTGTAAGCCCGTTTATCCTTACCGTATCTTTCCCCTGGGCAGTAATTTTAATTAGATCATAAGCAATGGCAATGCCACCCATATCAGCAATTTTTTCTCCACTGGTACAGATTTCCCGTTAGAGACAGTAGCATGTGCCTGGCTACCATCTGTACGGGCAACAATGCCCAGCAAGGCTGTGTATTGGCCGGTACAATAATTTATTGTTGCCCCTTTGCCTGCATAAACTTTATCAAGTTTTTTTTTGCCTGGTTTTTTATTTTAGTGGTAAAGATAGAATTCCACCCAATAAGTACGCCCACAAGCCCAAACGCCTGCTTGCTCCAGTTGTGCAAACTGAATGCATCGCTGTGTTCTATTATCTTGCCATCGGCAATAAGCATATTCGCCTTTATTTTATTGACTACCCTTTTGCCAGTTTTTGAAAACGTGTAGGATGCTATCCATTCACAGGTAACATACTCTTCATCAAGCGCCGTAATGTTGCTAAAAGCAAGCGAAAAATCTTTTGCATCCTTACAAAGCATTTCCCACATGCACCTTACTTCATCATCTTTTAAAATACCAAATACAGGGTCAAAAAATACAACGTCTTCGCTGTAACAACTGTTCATAATGGCATAGTCGAGCTGCTGAAAAGCGGTATAAAATTTTTGTACCAGTTGCTTATTATTATTCATAATTTTTTAGAGAGCTAAGTTTCACTAAATTTAACATTCAAAAATTATTATAATGATAAAAACTTTTCTGCTGGTTTTAATAGTGTGTATTTCAAGTGCTTTATTTGCACAAAAAGAAGATAGTGCCTGGTTTGTAAATAATTATTATAAAATAGAAAGGATGGTGCCAATGAGGGATGGCGTGCGGTTGTTTACTTCATTTTATATTCCAAAAGACAGTACAGAAAAACATCCATTTTTAATGACCCGTACGCCTTACTCCTGCGCACCTTATGGCGAAAATAAAATGATACCCGTTTGGAATAGTTACCACATGGTATACATGCGGGAAAATTACATCATTGTTTCGCAGGATGTGCGGGGGCGTTACATGAGCGAGGGCGTGTTTGCAGATGTGCGCCCCTTCAACAAAAATAAAAAAACTAAAAAAGAAATTGACGAGGCCAGCGATACCTATGATGCTATAGACTGGATGCTTAAAAATATACCTGGCAACAATGGAAATGTGGGTGTATTTGGTATTTCTTACCCGGGCTTTTACTCAACAGAAGCTGCGCTAAGCGGTCACCCGGCGCTGAAAGCGGTTAGCCCCCAGGCACCGGTTACCGATTGGTTCATAGGTGATGACTTTCACCACAACGGTGCTTTTTTTATGATGGATGGCTTTTCTTTTTATCCAACATTTGGCAAGCCTCACCCAAAGCCTACTAAAGATTATGGTGAAGGATTTATTACGCCGGTAAAAGATAATTACAAATTTTATTTACAGGCAGGTGCCATAAAAAACCTGGCAGCAATGATAGGCGACAGCATAAAGTTTTGGCACGAACTGTACCAGCACCCAACGTACGATACCTGGTGGCAGGCAAGAAATGCCAGGGTTGGCTTGTACAATGTTAAGCCGGCAATGCTTTGGGTAGGCGGGCTATTTGATGCGGAAGATTGCTTTGGTGCATGGAACTGCTACAAAGCAACTAAAGCACAAAGCACCGGCACCAACAATAAATTAGTAATGGGCCCCTGGTACCACGGGCAGTGGACGAGGGAAGGAAGCTACCTGGGCAATGTGCGCTTTGCCAGCAACACAGCAGCTTACTTTCAACAAAATATTGAGCTGCCATTTTTTAATTATTACTTAAAAGCAAAAGGTAATGCAGATGCTATCGCAGAAGCAACTATATTTTTTAGCGGTGAAAATAATTGGAAGAAATTTACGCAATGGCCGCCGCAAAATGTTACCGATAAAGCATTGTACATTACCGCAGATGGCAAATTATCTTTTGATAAGATTGCGCCTGACGCAGCCGGAACAAAGGGTACTGCAAACTTTAGCGAATACACCAGCGACCCCGCACACCCTGTGCCTTACACGCAAGATATACAAAGCCAACGCACCAGGGAATACATGACCGACGACCAGCGCTTTGCACAAAGCAGGCCGGATGTGCTTAGCTTTTCTACCGATACGTTAACAGAAGCTATAACCGTTGCAGGCCCGGTAATTGCCGACCTTATAACCGCCATCAGTACGACCGATGCAGATTTTGTAGTGAAGATAATTGATGTGTTCCCAGATAATTTTGCTTACGATACGGCCATGAAAAACAATGGTAAAGAATACCCGATGGACGGTTATGAAATGCTGGTGCGTGGCGAGATAATGAGGGGTAAATTCAGGAACAGCTTTGAAAAGCCAGAACCATTTATAGCAGGTAAAATAAGCGAGGTAAAATATGCTTTGCCGGATATTGCCCATACGTTTAAAGCTGGCCATAAACTGATGATTCAGGTACAAAGCACCTGGTTTCCGTTAGTAGACAGGAACCCGCAAAAGTTCATCAATATTTACACTGCCAGTGATAGCGACTTTCAAAAAGCCAACATCAAAATTTACCATGACGCGGTAAACCAAACAAAATTTATTTTACCAATTTTAAGCAAATAATATGCGGGAAGTATTAACCAGTTTATTGATGATGGCAGCGATTACCAGCGTGGCACAAAATGAACCCAACTATGTAAAGGAACATTACAACAAGATGGATACTACCATTAAAATGCGGGATGGCATTAAGTTGTACACAATCATCTACACTCCAAAAGATGCAACAAAGTTGTACCCTTTTTTAATGGAACGAACGCCGTACAGCGCCCGGCCGTATGGAAAAGATAATTACCCTTACGAAATTGGGCCTAACAATTCATTGATGGAAGAGCAGTACATTTTTGTAGTGCAGGATGTGCGTGGCCGATACATGAGCGAAGGCACCAATTTGGAAGTGACGCCTTACATTGCCAACAAAAAATCTAAAAAAGATGTGGATGAAAGCAGCGATACCTATGATACTATTGATTGGCTGATAAAAAATGTAAAGCATAACAATGGCCGTGCAGGCATTGTTGGTATATCGTACCCTGGCTTTTATGCCACGGCGAGCTTGCCTGGCGCACATCCCGCTTTAAGGGCTGTTAGTCCGCAGGCACCTGTTACCGATGAATTTATTGGTGATGATGCCAACCATAATGGTGCCTTTTTTTTACTGGATAATTTTAGTTTTATGAATGGTTTTGATATGCAAAGGAGCGGTCCGGTAAAAGATTATGAAAGCCCGGTATTTAAAAGCAGCCCCAAAAATGCCTATGATTTCTATTTAAAGATGGCTACGATTAAACACACCAACAGCGTAACTTACTACAATAATAAAAGCGTGATATGGAACGAGTATTTAAAACATGATACCTATGATGCTTATTGGAAAGCCAGGAACATACGCCCTTACCTTACCAACATCAGCATACCTACGCTGGTTGTTGGTGGCTGGTTTGATGCGGAAGACCTTTTTGGCGCACTACATACTTACGAAGCCATAGAAAAACAAAACCCCAAAAATAACAACCATCTAGTAATGGGCCCCTGGTCGCATGGTGCCTGGGAAAGCAATGAATGGAATAAGTTTGGCACCCACGATTTTGGCAGCAACACCAGCAAATATTTCCAGGATTCTTTAGAGGCTACTTTTTTTAATTATTACTTAAAAGATAAAGGAAATTTTGCAGCAGCAGAAGCTACTGTTTTTGAAACCGGCAGTAACCAGTGGAAAAGCTATTCTGTCTGGCCACCAAAAAACAGCACGATGGTGCCTTATTTTTTAGAGAGCAACCAACAACTGAGTGTAACTAAACCTGGTGGTACCAATAGCTTTACCGAATACACCAGCGACCCTTCAAAGCCAGTGCCTTACACCAATGGTATATTTGGCTCAAGAAACAATGAGTACATGGCTGAAGACCAGCGTTTTGTTGCCAGCAGACCTGATGTAATTTTATTTGAAACCCCGCCATTGACAGATGATATGACTTTAA
>JAYVUJ010000359.1:0-4117 GCA_043788035.1 Ferruginibacter sp.
AATGCTGCAATTACACGGTAATATTTTACCTGATAATGTACCCAGCAACGAGTTCATGAATTTGGAAGGCGACAAGATGAGTACTAGCCGTGGGTGGAGCATTGAGATGGAAGATTACATCAACGACTTTGTAAAAAAAGAAAATGGTGGCGACCAGATGGTAGATGCATTGCGCTATTATTTAACCGCCATTGCACCCGAAACAAAAGATAGCGAATTTACATGGAAAGGTTTTCAAGATGCCATCAAAGGCGAACTGGTAGACGTTTTCGGCAACTTCGTAAACAGGGCATTTGTGCTGATGCATAAATTATGCAAAGGTAAAGTACCGCCATTGCACCCGGATATTTTAGATGATGCTGATAGAAACTTATTCGCTGAAATTGCCAGCACAAAACTTAAAATAGAAGCCCTGATTGAAACGTATAAATTTAGGGATGCCCAATATGAAGTGATAGACCTTGCAAGAAAAGGCAATAAATACATGCAGGATAAACAGCCATGGATAGTTGCTAAAAGTTTAGAGATGGATGAGGATGCGCAAAGAATTATAGATAATTGCCTGCATATTTGTTTACAGCTCACCGCAAACCTTGCCGTATTTGCCAATCCGTTCTTGCCTTTTGCAGCACGGAAAATGTGCCACATGATGAAGGTGGTAGAAAAGATGCTGGATTGGGAAAATGCTGGTAAGCCCAAACTATTAAGCGTAGGCTACTCATTAAGGGAGCCCCGGTTATTGTTCCGTAAAATTGATGATAGCGAAGTAACAGAGCAGGTAGAAAAACTAAAAATAAAAAGCCAAAAAATAAAAATGGAACAAGCTAAAATGGAAGAAGTAAAAATAGAAGAGCTTGCAAAACAGGTAGAGGCTCCAAATAACCCACCTGTAGGGAATGGAGGCAAAGACCAAATTGTTTTTGATGATTTCGCAAAAATAGACTTACGGGTAGGTACCATTATAGCCGCTGAAAAAGTAGATAAAGCCGACAAGCTGCTAAAGCTGGAAGTGGATCTCGGCTTTGAAAAAAGAACCATTGTAAGCGGCATCGCATTGCATTTCGCACCTGCAGAAATAGTAGGCAACCAGGTAGTAGTAGTAGTAAATTTAGCCCCCAAAAAAATGCGTGGCATAGAAAGCAATGGTATGATATTAATGGCTGAAGATGCAACAGGCAAGCTACATTTTGTAAGCCCATCAACTATTATAGAAAGCGGCAGTGGCGTAAGTTAAACTAGAAGGGCAGTGCCGAAAATGAAGATTTTTATTGTATCGGCCAATACAGCAGCTATGTTGGGCTTCATAGGCGCCGCACTCTTTTGCTGCAGTTTTTCAGGCAGCTTTAACCACGTGTAGCCGGCCGTGTTAGTAACGATATAACTTTCAAGTTAGTTATATAACTACCACATTTGAAATTAAGCGTAATTTTTTTATTTTATTAATGATGAGCAATAAATTCTACGTCACCAAAAGTTGCCTAATCATCAATGCGATAAATCCACTGTTATTGTAATTTGGCAAAGGATTTGATTTGACGTGCCAAACAAAAAGTTTAATAATGAAACGTCCACTATTTTTAACAATCCTTGCTATCGCTATCAGCTTAAGCGTATTTTGCCAATCTGCCGACACTACCTTAATCCCTTACCGGCTGCAAAATAAATGGGGCTTTGTAAACCCTGCAAGAAAGGTTGTAGTACAACCAATTTATGATGAAGCAGGTTGGTTTTCCGCCGGTTATGCAGTAGTTAAAAAAGGCAGGATGTACGGTTACATCAATACAACGGGCAAAGTTGTTATCCCTTTCAAATACACAGTGGCAAAGCCTTTTCGTTATGGTTATGTAGATGATGCAAAAAAACAAAATAGCGATACTATTTTATTTGCAGGTGCGTCTTTAAAGGAAGATGGCTATGAGATTTGCATTAATACTAAAGGCATGGTATTAGCCAAATGCCCAGCTATAAATGAAAATACCGATCCCGAAGATGACGCAGCTATAGTTGGTAAAGAAAAAGTGTATTCAGTAAAAAATAGCAATAACCTTTTCGATAAAATTGTAGATGATTATAAAATAGCCGGTGACGGCAACAGTTATTTTATCGCCAAAAAAGATAGCTTGTACGGCGTGTTTAATAATAAATTTGAAGTGACAGTACCTTTTCTGTATTCAACCATTACCAAGTTTACCACTGCTGATAATATTTATTTGCAGGCAGACAAAGGAGGTAACAAAACATTGTTCCAGGGCAATGGTACTATAGCTATTCCTGCAGAAACAAATATCTTGCAGCATGTGCATCCACAACATAACCTTCATCTTTTTATTGTTTCAAGCAATGGCAAAGCTGGCGTAAAAAATGTTGGCAATACGTGGTTTATCGAACCAAAATATACTGATATAACTTACGATGATAACGGCGGTTTTGTAGTAACAGATGATAGTAATAATAAGGGTTTTTATTTTATAGATAAAACAATGGTAGCCCCAAAATATAGCGCCATTAAGCTAGCCGCAAAAGCCAGCCGCTATCTTTTTGTAAAAACTATTGATGGAAAAACTGGCTACGTAAATGCTAATGGCGACGAGTTTTTCGCACTTTGATCCCCAACTAATTTATGGTAAGCAACAGGCCCCCAAAAGCCTGTTTTTATTTTTTATGATGCTTTTATAAATTGTCTTAATTTCGGTTTACGAAAATAGTTGTTTAACTAACTAATTTGCAGTAATTTAAAAAATGCCAACCAAATTGTATGAAAAGAATCATTAAAAAAGTAGCTGTTTTAGGCAGCGGCGTAATGGGCAGCCGCATTGCCTGTCATTTTGCAGGTGTTGGCTTACAGGTATTATTGATGGATATTGCGCCTAAAAATTTGGTCGAAGCAGAGGCAGCAAAAGGGCTTACACTTGAACATGCAGCAGTAAAGAACCGTATAGTAAATGATGCATTGGCAACAGCATTAAAGTCCAACCCATCACCGGTGTATACGAAAGATGTGGTAAAAAAAATTACCACCGGCAACTTTACAGATAACATGAAAGACATTGCCAGCTGCGACTGGATAATAGAGGTGGTGGTAGAAAGGCTTGATATAAAGCAATCAATTTTTACAGAGGTAGAAAAATACCGCAAGGCTGGTACGCTTATTACCTCCAACACTTCCGGCATACCCATACACCTGATGGCAGAGGGAAGGAGCGAAGATTTTAAACAGCATTTTTGTGGCACGCATTTTTTTAACCCGCCAAGGTATTTGCGTTTGCTGGAAATTATTCCTACACAATTTACGGATGCAGAAGTAGTTAGTTTTTTGATGGATTATGGCACTCTTCAACTAGGCAAAACAACCGTTTTATGCAAAGACACGCCTGCATTTATAGCTAACCGCATTGGTGTGTTTGGCATGATGGCCATTATGCATGCCATGGAAAAATTACAATTGAATGTAGATGAAATAGAGGCATTGACCGGACCGATAATCGGGCGGCCAAAATCGGCCACCTTCCGTACGGCAGATGTGGTAGGTATTGATACGTTGGTAAAAGTTGCCAAAGGTGTTTATGAAAATTGCCCTGGTGATGCGGCAAAAGAACAATTTGTAATTCCGGCATGGCTTAATAAAATAGTAGAAAATAACTGGCTCGGCGATAAAACCGGACAAGGATTTTTTAAGAAAACAAAAGGTGCCGGTGGCGAAAAAGAAATATTAACCTTGAACCTTCAGACGCTGGAATATGGCGCACGGCAAAAGCCTAGGTTCGCAACCATAGAAGCCGCAAAGCCAATTGACGATTTAAAGACGAGGTTAAAAGCTTTGTGCGCAGGCACAGATAAAGCGGGTGAATTTTATAGGTTATTCCACTATAATTTATTTGCGTATATTTCGCAGCGTATACCCGAAATTTGTGATGAACTATACAGGATAGATGACGGTATGATGGCTGGTTTTGGCTGGGAGATTGGCGCCTTTGAAAGCTGGGATACCTTGGGCGTAGCAAAAACAGTAGCAGCTATGAAAGCAGCTGGCTTTACAGTTGCTCGATGGGTAGAAGAAATGTTAGCCACAGGTGCTACATCTTTTTATACAATAGAAAATGGCAAGCGTTTATATTAT
>JAYVUJ010000360.1:0-2056 GCA_043788035.1 Ferruginibacter sp.
CTACCCTGGTACAACGCTTCAAAAGATTGTAATTTTGATTGGGAGCCGGATAGTTGCGAGCTAATTTCCGGCGCTTCCATAACGGCTAATAACTGCCCCTGGCTTACTTGTGAGCCCACATCCACATAAATCTTTTTTACAAAACTACTTACCTTGGCATACAGGTCAACTTGTTGAAAAGAAGTAAGTTCGCCGGGTATGTCCAGCGTGGAAGATAGCATGCCCTTCTGCAATACAAATGTTGGTTTAGGCGCCGCTGCCATAATTGCGGTAGAATCTGCACCGTCTGTTTTTTTTGCTTCAGGAGAACCGCAGCTTTGCAGCCCGTAAATAAGTAAAAAAGCTACTGAAAAAATGGCGGCCAATGTCAGTTTATTTCTTTTCATATAAAGATGGTATATAGTGTATGCTTTCAATGTCTTCAGGGTCTAACGATACAGATTGTGTGGGTGTTTTGCCTTGTACCCAGGCAAAAACCATTGGTAAAATAAATAGGGCGGCAAAGGTAGAGGCAACAAGGCCGCCAATAACAGCACGACCTAATGGAGATGCCTGGTCGCCGCCTTCGCCAAGGCCTGCTGCCATTGGTATCATGCCCGCAACCATCGCAACACTCGTCATTAGTATGGGGCGCATACGCAGGGACACTGCTTCCTTCGCTGATTTTAACGCATCGCCGTTGTGCTTGCGCAATTGCTCCGCATTTGTAATAAGCATAACGGAGTTGGATATAGAAACGCCAACCGACATAATCATGCCCATGTACGATTGCAAATTTAAAGTAGAACCTGTAAGCATCAGCAATAACAACGAGCCTAAAATTACTGCTGGCAAAGTTGCCAGCACCACTAATGAAACTTTAAACGATTGAAAGTTTGCTGCCAGCATTAAAAAGATAACAACGATGGCTACTATCAAGCCTGATTGCAAGCTATCAAGCGTATCTGTCAATACATCGCTTAATCCTTTTGCTTCCATGGTTAAGCCACGGGGCATAGCGCCAAGCGATTTGATGGCTGCATTTACATCTGTGGTAGCATGCCCTAAATCTTTTTTATACAAATTAGCTGTTACAGATAAAACAGGTATCACGCCGATGTTATCGTTTTCGCCATGGGTTGTGCCGGTGGTTAATGTTGCCACATCGCCAATTAAAGGCCTTGTCTGATTCTTTAATACTGGTATCTCCAATATATCGTTGGTACTGTTCATTTTATTTTCAGGAATTTCGACCTGCACGCTGTAACTCAGTCCAACTTTTTGATCTACCCAAACATTTTTTTCCGTGTAACGGCTGCTTGATGTGGAAGCAGTAAGCGACCTTGAAATATCCTGTACATCAACACCTAACTGGGCGGCTTTTACACGGTCTATATCAATATTTATAGATGGATATTTTGTTGCCTGCCCTATTTGTACATCCCTCAGGTAAGGTATCTGGTTCAACTTTTCTATCAGCTTGTTGGCATACTCTTCATTCAAAGCTTTATTCTTGCCAGCTACTTTTACTTCTATCGGCGTCGGCGCTCCCTGGCTTAATATTTTATCGGTTAATTGTATAGGTTCAAAAGACATTTTTACATCCGGCAAAGCCACTTTCATCCTAGCCCTAAACTTATCCTGCAGTTCTTCTAGGTTAGTATTGTACGCTTCTTTTAACTGTACTTGCAACACGGCTTCTTGCGGGCCAGCCATAAATAAATAGATAGGGCTTGTCGAAAATAAGCCAGGGTGTTGCCCTATAAATGCTGAAGTAATGGCAATATTATCTTTGCCCACCAACGTATCTAAAACAGCCAACGATTTAACCACGTCACGTTCTGTATTTTCTACCCGGGTACCATCAGGCGCACGCAGCCTAACCTGAAATTGCTTAGCATTTACTTTAGGCAATACATCCCGCCCAATGCTTTGTAGTAGCAAAAAGGCAATACCGGAAATTATCAATACATACAGCACTACCATTATTTTTGAATAAGGAAAAAGCCTGTCTAAAAATCGAAGGAAGCGGTTACGGAACTTATCGAAAGGCGACAATTTTACAGAAGGGTTTTCT
>JAYVUJ010000361.1:0-4705 GCA_043788035.1 Ferruginibacter sp.
ACCACTCATTCTTATCTCATAGACAATATAGAAAAATAATTTGATGACCTCTTAAACAACTATCTATATCAGTTACATATAGATTAATATCTAAATGCAAGCATTATAGAGTTTTGAAATAGTTTATATATTGTTTATTGCGAGGTAATGTTTACTAGGTCTTTATCCGTTACCCCGAAATAATAAGGCTGGCATGTGAAATGGATCTTTAAACAGAAAAAGTATTGAATTATCGCCTGTTATAAAAGTAATATAAAAGGAAAATGTAAAAATAATAGCTATATTTTAGTGCGGCTGATTTCAAGATATTGTAAGGATGCGGTCCCTTCAAATAATAGATGCCCGAATATCAATTACTGATGCTTTGGAGTGATATAAATTGTACATGCAACAATAGATGATATTATATCGCACTGGAGAGAGTGATAAATAGTATGACGTAACAAGTTTAGATTTAATGAGGTGCCACCACTCACCATGACTGCTTTATTTGCCCGGACAATAATGAAAATTATTGAACCGGGCATTTTCAGCAAGGATCTATACTTTAAACATCCAATTGTGAATATCTGGTACTTCCCCATATTTAATAGCATCCATCCGCACTTTTACTTCTGGTGCAACCGTCCATTTTTCTACATTAAATGTCATTACAAAATCTTTGTATTTTAATTCCTTTATTAAAGAAATGGTTGCCGCTGTTCCAGTTCCAAAAATTTCTTTTAATGTACCTGCCTTATATGCATCCATGATTTCGTCAATACTTAATTTTCTTTCTTCTACAATATATCCCATATCCTTTAGTATATACATAGTACTATCCCTGGTTACGCCAGCTAAAATTGTCCCTTCATCTAACCCGGGAGTAATTATTTTATCGCCTATAATAAAAAATGCATTCATTGTACCACACTCTTCAACATATTTGTGTTCAAAGGCATCCATCCATAAAACCTGGTCGTAGCCTTGTTTATTAGCTTCGGATGATGCTTTTAAAGAACCCGCATAATTACCGGCCGCTTTAGCATTTCCATAACCGCCTTTTACAGAGCGCACGTATTTTTCTTCTACATAAATACGCATTGGCTTGGCATAATATGGCCCAGTTGGGCTAAGGATAATAAGGAATTTATACTTATCACTCGGCCTAACACCTATAGCTTCATCGGTGCTAAACATAAACGGGCGTATATATAAAGAATGGTTTGGTTCTGCAGGTATCCAATCTTTTTCAATTTCAATAAGCTTGCGCATACCTTCAATAAATATTTCTTTGGGCACAATTGGCATTTCCATTCTTTGGGCAGAAAGGTTAAATCGCTTAAAATTATCGTACGGTCTAAAAATGGCTGCATTGCCATTGGCATCTTTATAGGCTTTAATACCTTCAAAAATAGCTTGCCCATAATGCAAAGATGCTAGCGATGGATCTAGCGATAATGCTTGGTATGGTTTGATAGAAGGCGTTTTCCATTGACCATTTTCGTAATCAACTTCAAGCATGTAGTCGGAAAAATACTTGCCAAATGGCACATTGTGTAAACTTATATCCTGCAGTTTACTTTGTTTTACTTTAGTAATATTAAAATCTGCTTCAGCTATCATATTGCGTAATTTTACAACAAAGGAACAAAAAAATACAGAGCAAACTTATATGAGCGTAGATAATATTAAGTTAACCCCATTTTTAATAGAGGGTCTTTTTAAAAATTGTTTAATTGAAATGGATACTATACCTGTCATTGATAAGCCGTTGCCTATACCTACTTTTAATATTTTAGGCAATAATCGTAGCCGCATAGCTATTATTGTAAATGATACCACCAATTTATATTTGCCGGATGAACAGTTAAATTTTTTGCTAGGCATTTTATCGGCTTGCAAATTATCAATGGAAGATGTGGCTATCATCAATATAAATAAAAATAAAGCTGTTACTTATAAAGAGGTAGAGGTAGAATTAAAAGCAGAAAAAATTATTTTATTTGGTGTAACTGCTGCGCAGATTGGTTTACCGCTAGAATTTCCTTTTTACCAAATTCAACAATATAATAAGCAGACCTATGTTATGGCTGATATGTTACAACGTATTGAAAAAGACAAGGCAGAAAAAACTAAGCTTTGGAATTGCCTTAAACAAATTTTTATTGGATAATTATGATGGAAAAATTAATTTTTGCTACCAATAACCAACATAAAGTTGATGAAATAAGATATGTATTGGGCAATACTTTTGATATTATTACGCTAAAAGATGCTGGCATTGATATAGACATACCAGAACCACATGCTACACTGGAGGCTAATGCGAGCGAAAAATCATTTACTATTTACAAACTAACCAATAAAAATTGTTTTAGTGAAGATACCGGGCTTGAAGTAGATAAGCTAAATGGCGAGCCGGGCGTTAAAAGCGCACGCTATGCAGGTGAAGACAGCAATTTTGAAGCAAATATTGATAAGCTGCTTGATAATATGAAGGGGTTAACTAACAGGAATGCTCATTTTAGGACAGTGATTTCTATATTTTTAAATGGAAAAGAAACGCAGTTTGAAGGGATTTGTGAAGGTGTGATTATGCAAGAAAGAAAGGGCAGCCGGGGTTTTGGCTATGATGCTGTATTTATGCCCAATGGAAGTGAAAAAACTTTTGCCGAAATGGATACACAATCAAAAAATGAATTTAGCCATAGAAAAAAAGCGATGGTAAAACTTATTGCATTTTTACACAATACTTAAATAAAATGGCAAGAGTAAAAATTATTATTCCAGGTAATACTATAACTACTATAATAATACCCGTACGAATTGGCGATATTAACTATGGCAACCATGTAGGCAATGATGCATTTGTTGCTATTATTCATGAAGCAAGGATACAATGGTTAACACAAAATAATTTTACCGAGTTAGATATTGGAGGAGCCGGACTTATAATGAGCGATTTGGAAGTTGAATTTAAGAAAGAAGGTTTTTATGGAGATAGTATCGAGGTTGAGCTGAGCCTTGGAGAATTATCAAAGATCGGGTTTGATATTTATTACCAATTGTCAACTTACCGCGAAGAAGAAAAAATAGTACTAGTAAAGGCTAAAACTGGTATGGTGTGCTATGACTACACTAATAAAAAAGTGGCAGCCGTACCTGAACTCTTTAAAAAAATATTTGCGTAACGATATTTAACTATTCCAAATTTTCCAGCTTGCTTCGGCTTGTATCAATAACATATCGTAGCCATTTTCTATAGTAGCACCTTTTTCTTCCCCTTTTTGAAGAAATAATGTTTTTGCTGGCTTGTAAACCAAGTCGTACAAATAATGGTTAGAAGTAATAAACTGGTAGGGAATATCTGGGCAGCTATTTTCGTTGGGCGACATGCCCACAGGAGATGTGTTGATAATAATGGAGAATTCTGCCAGTATATTTTCATCCAGCTTGCTGTAATTAATATGCCCTTCTTTAAAGTTTTCTATGCGGGTAACAATTAAAAATTCGATGCCTAAATTTTTTAATACATATTGAACTGCTTTGGAAGCGCCCCCCGAGCCTAGTATCAGGGCCTTTTTATGATATGGCTGTAAAAATATTATAAATGATTGTTCAAACCCAATTATATCTGTGTTATAAGCAATCAACTTGTCTCCGCTAATTTTTATACTGTTGGTGGCCCCTATAAATTTCACTTCTTCGGAAAATTCAGTTACATAACGTAGTACCTGTTCTTTGTAAGGAATGGTTACGCTTAACCCTTTTAAACTGGCATTTTCTTTTATTAACGCAGGAAACTGATCAATAGAAGAAATAGGGAATGCCTCAAAAAAACAATCTTTAAGGTTTTCTTTAGCAAATTTTTCTGTAAAATATTGTTTTGAAAAAGAATGACCCAATGGGTAACCAATAAGTCCATATAATTTCATCAGCTTATTTTTTATCAAGATATAAATCAAAAGTATCGCCACGCAAACCAATACGCATTGCTTCTAAAGGTATTACTTCTGATGGTGCTATATTGCCGAGGTTTACATTACAGCCAATTAATTCTAAAAAGTACAACTGCTGTTCTTTTTTAGGAGCCTCCCATAAAATTTTATCTTCGGGTATCTGGGTTAAAATTTCTTGTACTAAACCTTCCCTAACCTCGCCGGAACCACGATAAATACCCACATTGCCAGATTCTCTTGCCTCTGCAATAACATAAGTTGAGCCAGCTTCCAGTTCTGCGCGCATTAATTCTATCCATTTGTAAGGCGGAATAATATGTGCAGCATCTTTACTGCCTACTTCGCTTAATACAATAAAATCTTTTGCTAATTTTTCAATGTAGCCACACTTTTCTGTATGCGGTATATTTATAGAACCATCACTTACTTCTAAATATTTAATACCGTATTCATAGCAGGCATTTACATAATCATCAAACTGGTTGCGTACTAAAAAGGCTTCGAACAGTGTTCCGCCAAAATAAACAGGAATATCGTATTCTTTATACACTTCCAATTTTTCTTTAAGCGTTGGCGTTACATACGATGTGCCGAAACCAAGTTTGACAATATCTACATGCGGATGGGCCACACTCATAAAATTTATGGCTTCTTGTACACTTAACCCCTTATCCATCACCATTGTTATTCCATGTTCACGGGGCTTTTTGTGGCGTTCTGGTATCTGCGTAAGATTGAAATTCATTCCTGTATATTTTTTGTTG
>JAYVUJ010000362.1:0-11912 GCA_043788035.1 Ferruginibacter sp.
AGGACTGCGTCTCACAGAAGAGCATTGCTTATGAATTTAGGCTGTCAGTTGATCACTTTTAAAAGGATTACTACAACTTTAGCAAAAGCCAAAGCTTTACGTAGCTATATCGAACCACTAATTACCAAAACAAAAGCTACAGAAAGTACGGAATCAATCATGCACAACCATCGTATTGTGTTTAGTTACCTGCACGACAAATCTGCTGTAAAAGAATTGTTTACAGTAGTAGCTCCTAAGGTGGCAAGCCGCCCAGGTGGTTATACCCGTATCATTAAATTAGGTGCAAGAACTGGTGATAACGCAGAATTAGCCATGATTGAATTAGTTGATTTCAACGAAATTTATGGTAAAGGGATATCTAAGATAGCAGCAGAAGAACCAGCTAAAAAGACAAGGCGTAGCGGTGGTGCTAAAAAGAAGGCAGATACCTCAGCAGTTGAAGAAGCTGTAGAAGTTAAAGCCGACGAAACACCAGCTACTGACGCAACTCCAGAAGCATAATTGAAAAGTTTACTTGTATACAGCTCCGATATTTATATCGGAGCTTTTTTATGAGCTTACCTCAATTTTTGGGCGTAACCCCAAGGCGTAACCCCAAGGCGAGGCGCCAAGGGGGCGGGCTGTACACTCCAATCTTTTTTTGCCGGGGCGGAAAAAAAAAGAATTTGCGTTACCATCCCTTACGCGTCAAATTTAATAGCATACCGCTTCTTTAAAAATAAAATTGATTGTTATAAAAAATAATCTTGTAATCAATCACCGATTTCTTTTCTTTGCACAACTTTAAAATTATGGTAACTCCTTCACACAAAAAACCGGCTATCTTATTATTGAAAGATGGCACTATTTTTCACGGCCATGCGTTTGGAAAAATTGGTACTACTACCGGCGAAATTTGTTTTAATACCGGCATGACGGGATACCAGGAAGTTTTTACAGACCCTAGTTATTTCGGGCAGGTATTGATAATGAATAACGTTCACATTGGCAACTACGGCGTTAAGGCTATGGATGTGGAAAGTGACAGCGTAAAAGTAAAAGGCGTAATAGGCAGGAACCTGGAAGAACAATACTCCCGTTTTATGGCCGATGAATCTCTGCAATTATATTTTGAACAACAAAATGTAGTAGCAATAGACGATATCGATACAAGGGCCTTGGTAGCTCATGTACGCATACAAGGCGCCATGAATTGTATTATATCTTCTGAAATATCGGATGTTGACATCTTAAAGGCTCAACTTGATAAAGTTCCCTCCATGGATGGTTTGGAACTGGCTTCGGTAGTCTCCACAAAGGAACCCTATTTTGTAGGCAACCCTGATAGCGAAATAAGAGTGGCGGTATTAGATTATGGCATCAAAAAAAACATACTCCATTGTTTTACAGAAAGAGGCGTGTATGTTAAAGTACACAACGCCAAAACAAGTTTTGAGCAAATGGAAAAGTTCGAGCCTCATGGTTATTTCCTCAGCAACGGGCCTGGTGATCCTGCACCGATGGATTATGCGGTACAAACCATTAAGCAAATTATTGCGATAGATAAGCCACTTTTTGGTATTTGTCTAGGGCATCAATTGCTGGCACTGGCAAATGATATCCCTACTTTTAAAATGCATCACGGCCATAGAGGATTAAACCATCCTGTAAAAAATACCATCAGCGGCAAAAGTGAAATCACTACACAAAACCACGGCTTTGGCGTAAATCCAGATGCAGTAAGGGCTTCAGCGGCTGTAGAAATTACCCACATCAATTTAAATGATGCTTCTATTGAAGGGATAAGAATGAAAAATAAAAATGCATTCTCTGTACAATACCATCCGGAAGCAACGCCTGGGCCTCACGATAGCCGGTACTTGTTTGATGAGTTTGTAGAAATGATACGGGGTAATGGATAATTTTTTAATTGATAATTAACAATGGGCTGCCTCAGGTATTGAGGCAGCCTTTTTTAATAAAATCTCGCCTGTAATATATCGTATAACTCGTCTTCAAAAAATCCTGTTTAAATTTGTGTTATAAATAATTTTATATTCGCAATATGCAAATCGCCATCATCAACGGGCCAAACCTAAACTTGCTCGGTACCAGGGAACCAGCCATTTACGGCAGCCAAACTTTTGAGCAATATTTCGAAGAATTAAAAGCCTTGTTTCCGCAGGTAATATTTAATTACTTTCAAAGCAATATAGAAGGCGAATTAATTAACGAAGTGCAACGTGTAGGCTTTGCTTATAATGGCATAATTCTAAATCCTGGTGGTTACACACACACTTCTGTTGCATTAGGAGATGCCATTGCATCAATTACAACATCAGTAATTGAAGTACACATTTCCAACGTATTTGGCAGGGAAGATTTTAGGAAGCTGTCGCATGTTTCTGCTAAAGCAAAAGGTGTTATTAGTGGCTTGGGCTTAAAAGGATATGCATTGGCAGTAAATTATTTTCTATAAGGTCAGGTATTTCTTTTGCTGGCGAATTTTAATTTTAAAACTTCCTGCACAGGGATATTTTCTAGTTTACTTTCCAGCCACGAAATAATATCCAGGTAAATAAATGCTCGTGTCTCAAAACGATTATTTTGTAGTCTCTTTAATTTTACCAATAATTGCTCTAATTCTGGCCTGATGGTTTTTACCGATAACTGAAAACTCTTGCGGATAAATTTAAATATCTGTTCTTCTACCACGCTCAGGTTTTTCATCTTCGCCATAAAACGATATACGGATTTTATTAGCGAATCTAAAATTTCATAGTTGCCCAATTCATAATGAGCAATCAAATGCAGCAAGCGGCTGTAACATTGTAAATCGGTACGCAGGTCTACTTTCCAGTTGATGATCTTATGTAAATAATCAATTGCCTTTTCGTAATCGCCGCTTCCAAAATACAGGCAGGCAATTTTATAATCAAACACCAAAATACGGTGGCGGTCCATGTAAATTTCATACACTTTAATTTTGCTCTCAATTTCGGGTATCATCTGCAAGCCTTCAGTAAAGCTGCCTTCTAAAAAGTGTTTGTTAAAGGTAGAAATGGTGCCGTAAATAAAACATTGGATCTTATTATTGATATTGTTCTGCACAATTTCGCTCTGGCTAAATTTTTCAAATTCCGCTAAAGTCTCCTTTAATTTCTGGTGATTGTTCAAGTCGAAATGCGACCCCATTAAATTGTGCATGCCCTTTATATAATGACCAGTTTCTATGGCAATCATAAATGGTTCTTTCTCAAAAAGGTTCACCCATTTTTGCGTGTAGCGGTAGTACTGCAAAAAGTCCTGCCGTATAAAAGCGTTCCAGCAATAGCTTTGGTACAGGTACAATTTTTCGTAAAAGTGTTTACAGGCGCTGGTCTTATCGCCTAAGCCATCAATAAAAAATTGTTGCACCGCCGCATCTTCCTCTTCATTCCGGCTATGCCCGTTTTCAATATACCAACTATATAATTGCAGCGATAAGTTAGATAATTCCGAAGAAAGCGTTAGGATATTACTCACTTCCGTGGTTTCTTTACTTAATTGCTCCGCCCTGTTTTTAATACTCCTTGTAATATATAGCGATTCAATACTCTTCTCAAAAAACAATGCCTGCTGCAAATAAGTAGATTGATTGTTCGCCTTCGCTATATCTTTCATCTTATCCAGCACCTTTAAGCTTTGCAAATAAAGCCCTTTATTGTATAAAATGCGGGCATGGTCCATCTGTTCATTGAGTTGTATGTCAATGTTGGTCTCATCGTTTATCAGCCGCAGGCTACTTAATATTTGCTTGTATAAATGCGCCTTTAAATTACTAAGCTGCTGCTTGCGGATTGTTTCGTTGCGGCGCAGCAAAAGACCCTCATCATACTCCTCCATTTTATCAAGCGCATCAAATAATTGTACGCTCTTCAGTTCTTCTCCAGAAGAATTTCTGTTAGCGTACAATTTAAAATTGCGCTTTTCGCTCTTCTCAAGCGACTTAATTAGCTGAAATAAGGTATCTGTACTTCTGTTGGGCATCGTAATTTAAATTCTTTAAAACGCTTACTGGTAATGGGTTTGCTTCGTCAACGCCTGCATTATCGAGCGTAATTAAGAATACATTTTGTCAAAACAACATCAATTTATCAGGTTATATTCGTAAATGATGCTGAATAATTATATGATAGTAAGGCGATGTAAAAATAATTAAACCAGCCCGTAAAAAATCAAGCTTTTTCTATGACCGATAACAAGATACACATTTTCGATACCACGCTTCGTGATGGCGAGCAGGTGCCTGGCTGCAAGTTAAATACTAAAGAAAAAATTGAACTTGCCTTAAAGCTCGAAGAGTTAGGTGTAGATATAATAGAAGCCGGTTTTCCTATCTCGTCGCCAGGCGATTTTAATTCGGTCAACGAAATATCTAAAATTATTAAAAATGCATCTGTTTGTGGCTTGACAAGAGCAGTACAAAAAGATATTGAAGTAGCAGCCGAAGCATTAAAATATGCCGTTCGCCCAAGGATACACACCGGCATTGGTACATCAGACCTTCACATAAAAGCTAAATTTAATTCTACACAAGATGAAATTTTGCAGCGTGCCATACAATGCGTAAAGTGGGCGAAAAATTTTGTAGATGATGTAGAATTTTATGCAGAAGATGCTGGCAGGACCGGTAACGAATATTTAGCCAGAGTTGTTGAAGCTGTTATTAAAGCAGGCGCTACGGTGGTCAATATCCCCGACACAACTGGTTATTGCCTGCCACATCAGTACGGCGAAAAAATAGCGTACCTCGTAAACAACGTCTCAAATATAGATAAAGCCATCATCAGTTGCCATTGCCACAACGACCTTGGGCTTGCCACCGCAAACTCCATCGCAGGCATCATTAACGGTGCAAGGCAAATAGAATGTACCATCAACGGCATTGGCGAAAGGGCTGGCAACACCTCGCTGGAAGAAGTGGTGATGATCATCAAACAGCATAAAAGCATGGGCTTTCATACCGATATAAATGCCAAACAATTATACCCGTTAAGCCAGCAGGTTGCAGAAACCATGCGCATGGCAGTACAGTGCAACAAGGCGATCGTGGGCAGCAACGCCTTCTCACATTCGTCCGGCATTCATCAGGATGGGTTCTTAAAAAATTCATTGACTTACGAAATCATCAACCCCGCCGAAGTTGGCGCAGAAGAAAGTAAGATAGTACTAACGGCAAGGAGTGGACGCAGTGCCTTGGCGCACCGCTTTCAAAAGCTAGGCTACCAGTTCGATAGGAATGATATCGACGTTTTATATCAGGAATTTTTGAAAGTAGCCGACAACAAAAAGGAAGTGATGGAAGAAGATTTAAACGCTCTAGCAAACGAATATAAAAGCACTAATGTACTAATTAGCTAATGCAACAATCAATACAATTGTTGCCCCAACTAATACATCAGCTATGTGCAACTGCGGTGGCGTCGCACGTTTGTACAAATACAGCAGCTATGAGAAACATTAATGAACTATGCAGATTTACAAGGAGTGGAATACAAGCCTCTCTGCCCTCAGAAGGAGGGTTCCAGAGCATTCGGTTTAAAAGAGCATTATAATTTGGCAGCGTGAAAACTTCCAAATCCTACAAACTTTTAAAGACAGCAGGGTCAGGCTCCCTCTCCTTTGGAGAGGGTTGGGGTGAGCTTAGCAGGCAACAACAGTAAATAATAAAATCTAAAATATAAAACCACCCCTTAACCCAGGAAAAATATAAATAACCCTAACCAAAAAATTGAAAAAAACTATAACAGTAATAACCGGCGACGGAGTAGGAGCAGAAGTAACGCAGCAATCCATAAAAGTATTAGATGCTGTTGCGGCACATTTTAACCACTATTTCAGTTACACGTATTGCAGCATAGGTGCAAAGGCAATTGAAGAAACCGGCAACGATTTACCAGATAAAACCATTGAAAGCTGCCTTGAAACAGATGCCATTTTATTAGGCACCATTGCCAATGCACAGTACGAAAATGGAAGCGCCAGTAAAGTAAATCCAGGGCAAGGTTTGCTTAGGTTAATAAAAATTATAGGCTTGTTTGCTAGCATCCGGCCTGTAACAATTTATCCAACATTGCATCATTTATCTCCTCTAAAAAATAAGATAATTGAAGGAGTTGATATAATAATTTTTAGGGAATTGTCCGGCGGCACTTATGTAGGTGAAAAGCAAGCAGGCAATACACAAGCTTGTGCATCGGATACCTGCATTTATTTAAAAGAAGAAGTAGAACTCATTGCACACTTAGCTTTTAAATCTGCGCGGCAAAGAAGAAAAAAACTAACGCTGGTAGATAAGGCAAACGTGCTGGAAATATCAAGGCTATGGAGAAAAGTGCTAATAGAAATTGCCATACAATACCCTGATGTACAATTAAATTTTTTATTGGCAGATACTGCAGCAAGGGAAGTAATATTAAACCCAAAACAATTCGATGTTATATTGACTGAGAATTTATTGGGCGATATTTTAAGTGAAGAAGCAAGCGCCATCACCGGTTCATTGGGCTTGTTGCCTTCGGCATTGGTTGGTAAGTCAAACGCTTTATTTGCACCGGTGCATAGTTCATGTCCTTTAGCAGCAGGAAAAGATACCGCCAACCCGGTCGGCGCTATTTTATCAGCCGCCATGATGTTGGAGTATTTTAATTTAAAAAAGGAAGCGCAATTGGTAAGGGACGCAGTAAAATGGACGATTGAAAGTTTATTTGTATCAAAAGATATTGACCCGATCAATTTTTATTTCACTTCAACAATTGGTGAATTGGTAAGCGAATACATCGGCGAAAGAATAAGCGGCAGGGTCAACAAAGAAAATATAGAATTAAGAAAATCAACCATCATTTAATTGATGAAACAGCAAATAAAATAACAGCGGGAACATCATTGATAATAGTGGGTAGCTCAAGTGGAAAATCCACGCAATCCAAAAAACTTTTTTAATCCCCGTCAAATTAGTTCTTTGTTTTTATAAACGCTTTGGTATATTTGTAGTACAACGTTCACTCATGTTAGAAACAAATTTATTTACTGGCGTCAACAAAATTGCAGTGATTATTACTGCAGTCATTGTCATTATTATATCCGTAGCACATGGAGGAGGATTCATTATGTAAAAATTTACTAAACATAAGACAAACCCCGCCTCCAAAAGAGACGGGGCTTTTTGTTATCAGTCAACGCTGTTCAATGAATAGGAATAACTGAATGCCGTTAAGTTAAAAAAATGCAAGTGGCGGGTGAGTTACCCGCTACGGATTGGTCGCCAGGGTAAGTATCTCACAAACCCTTAACCTGAAAATAAGAATGATTAGTTTTTAACAATGCAAAAACATCGAATAAAGAAATTAAAATAATAAAATGGATTTGAATTAGCAACACGTCAAATCCATAAAATCATAAAAATTATTAAATCACCGTCATAATGGAATTAAACAAATACAGCCGAACTATTACACAAGATGCGACACAACCAGCCGCACAAGCTATGTTTTACGGTATTGGCTTAACAGCTATCGACATGGCGAAAGCACAGGTAGGCGTGGTAAGCATGGGGTACGATGGCAACACCTGCAACATGCATTTGAACGATTTAGCCAAGCTGGTAAAACAAGGTATTTGGGAAAATGATCTGGTTGGTTTGATATTTAATACCATCGGCGTAAGTGATGGCATGAGCAATGGTACAGATGGCATGCGCTACTCGCTGGTAAGCCGTGATATTATTGCGGATTCTATCGAAACAGTGTGCGGCGCTCAATATTATGATGCGTTGATTGCGATACCTGGCTGCGATAAAAATATGCCTGGTTCCATCATGGCAATGGGCAGGCTTAACCGCCCATCTATCATGGTGTACGGCGGCTCCATTGCGCCTGGCCATTATAAAGGAAAAGATCTGAATATTGTATCTGCATTTGAAGCGCTGGGCCAAAAAATTGCTGGCAATTTAGATGAAGCAGATTTTCAGGGGATCGTTCGTAACAGTTGCCCTGGTGCCGGTGCCTGCGGTGGCATGTACACTGCCAATACTATGAGCAGTGCCATTGAAGCGTTGGGTATGAGCTTGCCTTATTCTTCATCTAACCCAGCGTTAAGCCCTGAAAAACAAAAAGAATGCCTGGATGCAGGCAAAGCAATCAAGTACCTGATGGAAATGGATATTAAGCCATCAGACATTATGACAAGGAGGGCTTTTGAAAATGCGGTAACAATTATTATGGCTTTGGGTGGCAGTACCAATGGCGTGCTGCATTTTATTGCCATTGCAAAAAGTGTGGGTGTTTCTTTTACGCAGGATGACTTTCAAATCATCAGCGATAGGGTTCCGGTATTGGCAGATTTAAAGCCAAGCGGTAAATTTTTAATGGAAGACCTACACAACATTGGCGGCGTTCCTGCGGTGATGAAATACCTGTTAAAAGTGGGCTTGTTGCACGGCGATTGTATAACGGTCACAGGCAAAACTATAGCAGAGAATTTAGCGGAGATCCCTGAACTGGATTTTGATGAGCAAAAAATAATCTATCCAATAACCAACCCGATAAAAGCTACGGGGCATTTGCAAATACTATTTGGCAACCTTGCCACAAAAGGCAGCGTAGCAAAAATAAGTGGTAAAGAAGGCGAACAGTTTGAAGGCCCGGCAAGATGTTTTAATGGTGAATTTGAATTAATAAACGGAATTAATACCGGAAAGATACAACCAGGCGATGTTGTGGTTATAACACATGTTGGCCCAAAAGGCGCACCCGGCATGCCGGAAATGTTAAAGCCAACTTCTGCAATTATAGGTGCAGGTCTAGGTAACAGTGTTGCATTGATAACGGATGGAAGGTTTAGTGGCGGCACGCATGGTTTTGTTGTGGGGCATATTACTCCGGAGGCTTACGTTGGTGGTTTGATAGGATTTGTAAAAGATAACGACATCATCGAAATAAATGTGGCAACAAAAACCATCACTTTAAAAGTTGATGAAGTAGAGATTGAAAGAAGAAAAGCTGGCTGGGTACAAGAGCCGCTTAAAGCAACCAAAGGTGTTTTATTCAAGTATGCAAAATCTGTAAAAGATGCGTCTGAAGGTTGTGTAACTGATGAAGATTAAAATTTGAAATAGCCAGCTGGCACCCCCAAAAAAAATTATAAAAAACTAAATTTCTACACAATGGAAATGCTAGGCATCATAGAAAAAGCCGGACTGCAAAATAAAGTAGCCGCGTTACCGGTCAAGGAAAAAGAATTGCTTTCATTAACTGGTTCGCAAGCGGTGCTGGAAGCCTTTATAGCCGAAGGTGTAAAAACTATTTTTGGTTACCCTGGTGGCGCCATTATGCCGATATACGATGCTTTGTACGATTACCATGATAAGTTGACGCATATATTAGTAAGGCACGAACAAGGCGGCATACACGCTGCGCAAGGCTTTGCAAGAAGCAGTGGTAAAACAGGCGTTGTGTTTGCCACCAGTGGACCTGGCGCTACAAACTTAGTTACAGGCTTGGCAGATGCGATGATTGATAGCACACCATTGGTTTGCATCACCGGCCAGGTTTACGCACATTTATTGGGCACCGATGCTTTTCAGGAAGTAGATGTCATTAATATTACAACACCGGTTACCAAATGGAATTACCAAGTAACTGATGCAACAGAAATACCAGCGGTTTTAGCCAAGGCATTTTACATTGCCGGCACAGGCAGGCCAGGGCCTGTTTTAATTGACATTACAAAAAATGCACAGCTGCAAAAGTTCGATTACGAAGGCTATACAAAGTGCACGCATATACGCAGTTATCGCCCTAAGCCAATTGTTAGAAAAGAGTATGTAGAAGCGGCCGCCAAACTTATCAACGAAGCAAAAAAGCCGTTTGTAATATTTGGGCAGGGTGTTATTTTGGGCAACGCTGAAAAAGAATTTAAAGCATTTATAGAAAAGGGCGGCTTGCCTGCAGCATGGACGATACTTGGCTTAAGCGCCTTACCAACCGACCATCCGCAAAACGTTGGCATGTTGGGTATGCATGGCAATTACGGCCCAAATGTTTTGACGAATGAATGCGATGTATTGATTGCGGTAGGCATGCGTTTCGATGATAGGGTTACTGGCCGCCTTGATAAATATGCCAAGCAAGCGCAGGTAATTCATTTAGATATTGACCCTGCGGAAATTGATAAAAATGTAAAATCAGCCGTACCGGTTTGGGGAGATTGTAAAGAAACTTTACCAATGCTAACTGCATTGATTGAAGCGAAACAACACACCGGATGGCTAGCTAAATTTAATGATTTTACACAACAGGAAATAGACATCGTTATAAAAGATGAACTTAACCCAACCACGGTTGATTTAACAATGGGCGAAGTAATAAAATTATTAAATGAACTCACTAACGGCGATGCAATTATTGTAACCGATGTTGGTCAGCACCAAATGGTAACCTGCCGTTATGCAAAGTTTAATGAAACAAAAAGCAACATAACATCTGGCGGAGCCGGAACAATGGGCTTTGCATTACCTGCGGCTATTGGTGCAAAGTTCGGATCACCGCATCGTACAGTGGTAGCGGTAATAGGTGATGGGGGCGTACAAATGACCATACAGGAATTGGGCACCATCATGCAGACAGGAACCAACGTAAAAATATTAATTCTCAATAACCAATTTTTAGGGATGGTAAGGCAATGGCAGCAATTGTTTCACGATAAGCGTTACTCCTTTGTAGATATTGCCAGCCCTGATTATGTAATGGTTGCAAAAGGATACCGTATAGAAGGGCAACGTGTTAGTGAAAGAGAAAATTTAAAAGCAGCATTAAAAACAATGCTTGGGCACAACGGCGCTTACTTACTGGAAGTAATGGTAGGCAAAGAAAACAACGTTTTTCCAATGGTGCCGCAAGGTTGCAGCGTTGCAGAAATAAGGTTAAAATAATTTAAAAGCAATAGTAAAATATGGATACAAGTATTGTAACAATCCAAGAAACAAGAAAACTTTTTTTGAATTTGATTGAAGGGTTAACCATCGAAGAAATTAATAAAATTCCGCAAGGTTTTAATAATAATATCATCTGGAATTTTGGGCATATTATAGTAAGCCAGCAAACATTGTGTTACAGGTTAGCCGGGCTTTCATTAAATCTTGATGAATCCTATATTTTAAAATATGCAAAAGGAACCAAACCCGAAACCTTTTTAGATGGGAAGGAATTGGCTTTTTTAAAAGAATTATCTGTGAGTATGATAAATATATTGGTAGATGATTTGGATAAAAACCTGTTTAGTAACTATAAAGAATACCAAACAAGTTTTAATGTAAAATTGCTTAATGTACAAGATGCCGTGAAATTTCTAACCATGCACGAAGGCATGCATTACGGTTATGTTTTAGCACTTAAAAAATTGATAAAAAAGTAATAGCGTAAATGATGGTTACTACAGGATGGAACGCCGCGTTATATGACGACAAGCACTCTTTCGTATTTAAATATGGGGAAGATTTAGTGGATTTATTGGCGCCAAAAGCAGGCGAACGCATACTTGATATTGGATGTGGCACAGGTTACCTTACAAACGTAATTGCCAGTTTTGGCGCTACGGTTATTGGCATAGATAATTCTTTGGAGATGATAACAAAAGCCAAAGCTGCTTATCCTCAACAGGAATTTAAAGTGCAGCCAGGCGAAGAATTTCATTTTGACGAACACTTTGATGCTATCTTTTCTAACGCAGCGCTGCATTGGATGTTAGAGAAAGAAAAAGTTATAGATTGTATGTACCGGAATTTAAAACGTACCGGAAGGATAGTGTTGGAAATGGGCGGTAAGCACAATGTAGAAAAGATAATTACAGCTTTGCAGCATAGTCTTAACAAACGTGGGTATACTACAAAT